>CAJMPC010000046.1:0-10313 GCA_905215245.1 uncultured bacterium
AAAATTCACTTGCGCAATTAAATTCATTGTTTGTTCAAACTCTTCCTTGGTTTCACCTGGGAAGCCAACAATGAAATCTGAGCTGATTTGAATATTTGGACGCACCGCACGTAATTTACGAATGATCGATTTATATTCTAACGCGGTATGGCCACGTTTCATCATGGTTAAAATACGGTCTGAACCAGCTTGTACCGGTAAGTGTACGAAGTCCACCAACTCAGGCGTGTCACGATACACGTCAATAATATCATCAGTAAATTCGATTGGGTGACTGGTGGTAAAACGTAAACGGTCGATACCATCAATAGACGCCACTAAACGCAATAATTCCGCAAATGTACAGATACCGCCATCAAATGTTGGACCACGATATGCATTTACGTTTTGGCCTAATAAATTGATTTCACGTACACCTTGATCGGCCAACTGCGCAATTTCAAATAATACATCATCAACAGGACGGCTCACTTCTTCACCACGGGTATAAGGCACCACGCAGTAAGTACAATATTTATTACAACCTTCCATAATAGACACAAACGCGGTAGGACCTTCTGCGCGAGGTTCCGGTAAGCGATCAAATTTCTCAATTTCAGGGAAACTTACATCCACCACCGAACTTTTGCCGCCACGAATTTGATTAATCATTTCTGGTAAGCGATGTAAAGTTTGCGGACCAAATACGATATCCACATAAGGTGCACGATGACGAATATGCTCACCTTCTTGTGATGCTACACAACCGCCTACACCTATGACTAGGTTTGGATTTTGTTTTTTTAATTCTTTCCAACGACCTAACTGATGGAACACTTTTTCTTGTGCTTTTTCACGGATAGAACAGGTGTTAAGAAGTAACACATCGGCCTCTTCTGGAATATCCGTTAATTCTAAACCATGAGTGTTTAAAAGAAGATCGGCCATTTTTGATGAATCGTATTCATTCATCTGACAGCCCCATGTTTTAATATGTAATTTTTGCGTCATATTGCTTAAAAAATAAAGATTAGTAAAAAGATAAAATCGGTCGGCTATTGTACAGATTTGTGGGAATTCTGGCTAGTGTAAAATGGACTTTTACCCATTTTGGTATAGAAAAAGTGCGGTTAAAATCACCTGAATTTTAACCGCACTTTGTTTAGTATCCTTCTTCCTCCATATTTGGCAGGAATGTTTTTTGTTTGATTCGTTTCACTCTCGTTTCAATCCGTCCATCTGGATGCAGCTCAATTTCACGCCAACCTGGTTGTAAGGTATCTAAAGCAAAATGGTTGCTGTCCGGCTTAAATTGAATACAAGTCGCTGGTGTTGCCATGGTTTGATAACCTTGCCAATAACCATCGACTTCTTGATGGATATGACCGTACAAAATCCCTTTTACATTGTTAAATTGAGCAAGAACCTCTGAGAATTCATGAGCATTACGTAAGTTATGCTGATCAAGCCATGCTGAATTCGTTGGCAATAAATGATGATGCAATACGACTAAGCTATGACGTGCTGGATTTTCAGCTAATTTTGTTTTTAACCAATCTAATTGATAAGCACTCAATTCGCCATGAGGTACACCAGAAACTTGGCTATCTAACAAAATCACTTGCCAATGTTTGCCAAGAAGTAAATGTTTTGATGCGTTAATCGGTGATTGGCTTAAATGCTCGACCATTTTAGGTTGAAAATCATGGTTACCTGGAAGCCAAAATACTGATTTATTTAACGGTTTAACCATTTCAACAAATCGTAGATAGCCTTCGTCGCTACTATCTTGTACCAAATCACCTGTCGCAAGCACAACATCATAATTAAAAGACTCTGCCTGAATTTCTTTTAACACCTGAGAAAAACTTTCGTGCGTGTTGATACCTAATAACTCTTTGCTTGTATCCTTGAACAAATGAGGATCGGTAATTTGTAATAATTTAACGATCTCAATCGCGGGTTCGCATTCAAATGTATTGCTCATGGGACTCCTATTGCCAGCACTGCCGCAATTGGGCGTAATTTAATTGAAGCCATTGCAAGCCCATTACTGCAATGCCATTATCAATTTTGCCATCACACATCCATTGATAGGCTTGCTCACGTTTCACCACATGAACACGGATGTCTTCATTTTCTTCAGCTAAACCATGAATACCCTTGGCTTGTGAGCTATCTACTCGACCGACAAACAGATGAATACGCTCGACTACGCCACCTGGGCTATCCCATACACTTAAACAATGAGTAAGATCTTGAACTGATACACCAGCTTCTTCTTCACTTTCGCGCAAAGCCACTTCTTCAGGTTGTTCACCCTCTTCGACCATGCCGGCGATCAATTCTAATAACCACGGAGAACGAGCAGAACCAGGTTGATATGCACCAATACGTACTTGCTCAACTAAAACCACTGCATCTTCTTCCGGATCGTAAGCAATCACTGCAGAAGCGGCACCTTTGACCAATAATTCACGCGTCACTACACCACTTTCGCCACCGGCAAAAAGCTTATGTTTAAACTGTACTTTCTTAAGTGTAAAAAAACCTTTATAAACAGTTTCTTCATTAAGAACTTCAATATCATGCTGACTAAACTGTTGAATTTCTGACATCGTAAATCTCCCAATACTGAGGTCGCATGATACTCTCATAGAAAAATAAAAAAAACCAAACCGCCCGTGTTTTTGTCGAAACTTTGAAGCCGGTCACAAAAAAAGAAAACCTATGATGATTTCTTATTCATCATAGGTTTACATTAAGAATCTATTTGAATTAACAAACGCGACTGGTTATTTCCCCGTCAGCTACCTTCGTTTTAATCGTATCGCCTGTTTTGACTTGTTTCACACTCACAATGGCATGTCCCTTAGCATCCTCTGCAATGGAATATCCTCGTGCTAATACTTTTAATGGGCTTAATCCATCCAACTTGCCACACAATGTTGCCAATTTATTTTGACGTTCTGTGACTTGACGATTCCCCCCTAAATTTAGCCGCACTTGTAACTGAGCTAAATATTGGGATTGTTTTTGCAATCGATAAGGCAACGGATTTTGTTTTAAGCGCGCGGAAAGTGCGGTCAATTTTTGCTGTGTTTTATCCATTTGACGCTGCATAGCCAAGACCAAACGATGATGCAATTGCGCCGTTCGGGCTTTTTGCATCAATAATTGATTTTGCGGATGTTGGTTTTGCAGGCGTAAACGTAACTGTTGTAAACGTTGTTGTTGATGACTAAAAATACGATCTAATGCCATCTCTAAGCGCTGTTGTTTATAGGCTAACTGTTGAAGTAATTCCTGCTGATTGCGACTCACTAACTCCGCCGCAGCAGAGGGGGTTGGTGCACGTAAATCAGCCACAAAATCGGCGATAGTAACATCGGTTTCGTGACCTACCGCGCTGATAATCGGTAAATTTGAACGGAAAATCGCACGTGCCACTTCTTCTTCATTAAAGCACCAAAGATCTTCTAAAGAACCACCACCACGGCCGACAATTAATACATCTACTTCTTGACGCGCATTGGCGAGATCAATCATTTGGACGATTTCAGCCGTTGCTTCCTTACCTTGCACTGCCGTTGGATAAATCACTACTTTTAAACTGGGATCTCGGCGAGCCAAAATATGCAGAATATCTTGTAGAGCTGCGCCAGTCGAAGAGGTCACAATACCTACGGCTTTAGCAAAATCCGGTAAGCTTTTCTTCAAGTTTTGTGCAAACAGCCCTTCAGCCGCCAATTTCATTTTGAGCGTTTCAAATTGCTGTTGCAATAATCCTTCGCCAGCAGGGTGCATGGATTCAATAATCAGCTGATAATCACCGCGAGGCTCATATAAACTGACATTTGCCCGCACCAAGACCTGCATGCCATTTTGCGGACGAAATCCTACCCGCAAATTTTTCATGCGGAACATCGCACCGCGAACTTGGGCATTTTCATCTTTCAGCGTTAAATACCAATGCCCAGACACAGGTTGAGTGAAATTAGAAATCTCCCCTGTAAGCCAAATCTGTGAAAAATTCCCTTCTAACATTTGGCGAGCGGCGCTGTTAAGCTGGGAAACGGAGTAAATGTTTTCAGACATTATTCAACTAACACCCAACCATCATCTAGCCAGTTACAAATCGAATCAAGCAATAATTCCATTGTACTTTCAGGATCTTCTGTATCATTCACTAAGTTGTTTAAAAATGCCCAATCTAGCGCTTCACCATCGGAAAGGCGTTTCAACACTTCTGCTTCAATGACATTTACTTCATCCAACCATTCGCCATTAGCATAAATGCGGAGCGGATTTTCGGTGTAAAGCAATTTGCAGTTATTGTCCTGCATTAATACACCTTGTTCCTCTTCTAAAATTGACCGCACTTCGTCAGGATCGGACATTTCATCGGACACCAACATTTCATAGCGACGTGAACTCACTGTGCCTGCTACCGCTTGTTTGAACAAGGCATCAAAGGCTTCTGACTCTGCCAATTTCGCTAAGAATTGCTTTTTCATTGCTTGAATATTTTCATCCGCCAATTTGCCTGTACGCTGCTCTGATTGCGTTAATCGTAACGGTAATTGGAATTCGCTTAAATTCAATTCAGGATCTTGATGACAAAACGCTTTATTCACGTTATCGAAAATGTCTGCTAAATTCGGATAGCGCAAACCAAAAGAAAAGGTCAAGCAATCATCTTCTGCTACACCGTAATGTGACATACGAGCGGGAATATAAAGAATATCACCTGGGTTCATCACTTCATCAATCACCAATTCACCCATATCGTCAAAAATACGAATCGGCTGATTCGGTTTAAATTCTGTAGAAGAATCACACCATTTGCCTAACTGCCAACGACGGTGACCATAACCTTGCACCAAGAACACATCATATTCGTCATAATGCTTACCAACGGAACCGCCTTTAGGTGCATAAGACACCATAATATCGTCGCGTTGCCATTGTGGGATAAAGCCAAATTTATTCCAAAGCTGACCAAGTTCTGTACTCCATTGCTCTAGATTTTGGACGAGCACCGACCATTTCTCCGGTACATCTGCAAAATCTTCTTCAGATAACGGACTGAAAAACACTTTCCAATTATCATCTGAAAAGGTTTTTACTAAACGCGCCGTCACATCTTCGCCTTGTGCTAATTCGATGATATCGTCAGGCTCAAATTGACCAACAATTTCAGGCAAGCCATTACGAATAATCAATGGTTTTTTCTGCCAATAATCACGCAGGAAAATTTCAGGGGTAATGCCATCAGGCAGACAATATTGGTTGGAAAGTGCGGTCATTTTTTTACTCCTTTTCCTGTTTTTCTTGTTGGGCTTTTTCTTGTGCGGCTTTGGCTTGCTCTGCTGCACGTTTACGACGAATTTCTTTAGGATCCGCTAATAATGGACGGTAAATCTCAATACGATCACCATCTTTTAATTGATCCGTTAATTTTGCAGGACGGGAATAAATCCCGACTTTATTCTCGCGCAAATCAATCTCGGTAAATTGTTGTAAAATGCCCGATTGTAAAATAGCCGTTTGGATCATCGTGCCTTCATCGACTTTGAAGGATTTTAAATAATAGCGATCCGGCAAGGCATAAGCGATTTCAATATTAATTTGGTTCATGTCTTATTCTGTCTTAATGAGTTTTCCGTTATTATAGCGGAAAAGTGCGGTCAATATTAACGATAAAATCAGGAGCACATCATGAATTGGGTATTTTTTGCTATTGGTTCAGCCTTTTTCGCTGGACTTACCGCTATTTTAGGCAAATTAGGGGTAGAAGGCATTAACAGCAATCTCGCGACCTTTATCCGCACAATTGTGGTTTTACTCGTTACAGCGGGTATCATTAGCGCCCGCAATGAATGGCAACTACCACAACATATTGCCGCAAAACCATTTACCTTTTTAATTCTTTCTGGTGTTGCTACGGGGCTATCTTGGCTTTGTTATTATCGTGCGCTGCAAATGGCGCCCGCCTCTTGGGTTGCCCCTAAAGATAAACTCAGTGTGGTGATTGCCATTATTTTAGGCGTGGTATTGTTAGGCGAGCCCTTAAGCATGAAATTAGTCATAGGAAGTCTATTAATTCTCTCGGGCGTTTTAGTCTTGGCCTTATAGATTGAGAAATTAGCCCTTTTTCGCTACAATACGCCACTATTTTTATTCAAGCAGAAAACTATGTCTGAAATTAAACTCATCGTGGGGCTGGGAAACCCTGGCGATAAATATGCGGAAACCCGCCACAATGCAGGTGAATGGTTGATTGAGCGTTTGGCTCGTCGCTTTAATGTTTCGCTTAATGCAGAAAATAAATTCTTTGGTTACATAGGAAAAACACTAATTAATGGCAAAGAAGTCCGTTTTTTAGTGCCAACGACGTTTATGAATTTAAGCGGAAAAGCAGTGGGTGCACTTGCTAATTTTTATCGCATCAAACCAGAAGAAATTTTAGTGCTACACGATGAATTAGATTTACCACCAGGTACCGTAAAATTAAAACAAGGTGGCGGACATGGTGGTCACAATGGTTTAAAAGATATCGTGGCACAGCTTGGTAACAGCAATAATTTCTATCGTTTACGCATTGGTATTGGCCATCCTGGACACCGTGATTTAGTTTCAGGTTTTGTGCTTAACAAACCCGCTCCTGCAGAAAGAGAAGCACTCGATAAAGCGTTAGACGAAGCCACCGATTGCATTGAATTGCTTTTCAAAGAAGGCATGGTGAAAGCCACCAATCGCTTAAACAGTTTTAAAATTTAACTCAGAAGTGCGGTGAAAAAACACCATAAATTTTAACCGCACTTACGCTTACAATAAGGAAAACATCATGGGATTTAAATGTGGTATCGTTGGTTTGCCAAACGTCGGTAAATCTACCCTTTTTAATGCATTAACCAAAGCCGGTATCGAAGCGGCAAACTATCCGTTCTGTACAATCGAACCAAATACTGGCGTGGTACCAATGCCGGATCCGCGTTTAGATGCGTTAGCGGAAATTGTTAAACCTGAACGTGTATTACCCACCACCATGGAGTTTGTGGATATCGCTGGTTTAGTTGCGGGTGCAAGTAAAGGTGAAGGCTTAGGTAATAAATTCCTAGCTAACATCCGTGAAACGGATGCAATTGGTCATGTTGTTCGTTGTTTTGAAAATGATGACATCGTGCACGTTGCGGGTAAAATCGATCCATTAAGCGATATCGAAACCATCAATACCGAATTAGCCCTTGCTGACTTAGACAGCTGCGAACGTGCAATCCAACGTTTACAAAAACGCGCTAAAGGTGGTGATAAAGACGCAAAATTTGAACTCTCTGTGATGGAAAAAATCCTTCCTGTACTTTCTGAAGCAGGCATGATTCGTTCTGTTGAGTTAGATAAAGATGAATTATTGGCGATTAAAAGCTATAACTTCCTCACATTAAAACCAACCATGTACATTGCGAACGTAAATGAAGACGGTTTTGAAAACAACCCATATTTAGACAAAGTACGTGAATTTGCTGAAAAAGAAGGCTCTGTTGTGGTGCCTGTATGTGCCGCGATTGAAGCAGAAATTGCTGAGCTTGATGATGATGAAAAAATCGAATTCTTACAAGACCTTGGTATTGAAGAACCTGGCTTAAACCGTGTAATTCGTGCTGGTTATGCCTTATTAAATCTTCAAACCTACTTCACTGCGGGTGTGAAAGAAGTACGCGCATGGACGGTTTCTGTTGGTGCAACCGCCCCTAAAGCAGCGGCTGTCATCCACACAGACTTTGAAAAAGGCTTCATCCGTGCAGAAGTGATTGCTTACGATGACTTCATCCAATTCAAAGGTGAAAACGGTGCAAAAGAAGCAGGTAAATGGCGCTTAGAAGGTAAAGACTACATCGTCCAAGATGGTGATGTCATGCACTTCCGCTTTAACGTATAAAAACGCTTTAGACCGCATAACTATGCGGTCTTTTTGTATTTATAAAAGGAAAAAACAATGTCAGATAAATTAAATCAACTCATCGAATTGTTAAAATTAGAAAAAATTGATGATCTTATCTTTCGTGGTGCGAGTGAAGACTTAGGTTTTCGCCAAGTATTTGGTGGCCAAGTCGTGGCACAATCTCTTTCTGCCGCGATGCAAGTTGCCCCGCCGGAGCGCGTACTCCATTCCTGCCATGCTTACTTTTTAGCACCTGGCGACAGTCAACATCCGATTATTTATGATGTGGAAACTTTACGTGAAGGACGCAACTTCTCTGCATTACGCGTAAAAGCCATTCAACATAAAAATGTGATTTGTCATGTCACTGCTTCATTTCAAGTACCCGAAGAAGGCTTCGATCATCAATCCACCATGCCGCAAGTGCCAGGCCATGAACAATGTATTGATGAACACGAAATCATGTTAAAAGTGGCGCAGACTTTGCCAGAAAGCTTGAGTGAAAAATTTGCCCAAGAACGACCATTTCAGATTCATAGCCGATATTTGAACAATCCATTTGATGGGCGAAAACTGCCGCCAGAACAATATGCTTGGTTTAAAACCAATGGAGAAGCACCTCTGGATTTGCAGACGCAACAATGCCTCTTGGCCTATTTTTCTGATTTCCACTGTATTTTGACCGCACTTCACCCACATGGGAAAGGCTTTTTACAGAAAGGGATGAAAGTGGCCACGATCGACCACAGTATTTGGTTCCACCGTCCTTTCAATTTAAATAATTGGCACTTACATGCCATTGAAAGTAACAATGCTTTTGCAGGGCGTGGTTTAGCGAGAGGACAAATTTTTGCTGCAGATGGCACACTAATTGCCACCACACAGCAGGAAGGTTTAATTCGTTATCAAGAATAACCGCTCTTTAAAACAAGGTGCAGACTAGCCTTCGTAACCAATATCTTCGAAAGTTGGGTTTTCTGCGCCTTGTTTGGCTAATTCATCACAAATTTCATTTTCACGATGGCCTGAATGGCCTTTCACCCACTGCCAATCAATATTATGGGTTTGAATCGCCTGATCTAATGCAATCCATAAATCCTGGTTTTTTACCGCTTTGCCCGTACTCGCTTTCCAATTGTTTTTCTTCCAATTGTAAATCCATTGCGTGATGCCATTTTTCATATATTGGCTATCGCTATAAAGCGTCACATGGCAAGGCTCTTTTAAGCTATTTAAAGCCTCAATCACTGCTCGTAATTCCATGCGATTATTGGTAGTTTTGAAATATCCTTTTGAAATATGTTTTTCATGCTGTTTATAGCGCAGGACAATCCCTATGCCACCGGCTCCAGGATTGCCTAGACAAGATCCATCCGTAAAAATTTCAATCTGTTTTTGCATAACTAATTCGAGCTTGTGTAAAATAGGCAATATTTTAAAGGAAAGAGATAGGTAGAACAATGATAAATCCGGATCGCCAAATTGTACTGGATACTGAAACCACCGGTATGAACCAAATTGGTGCGCATTACGAAGGACATTGCATTATTGAAATTGGCGCGGTGGAAATGATCAACCGTAAATATACGGGCAATAATTTTCATATTTATATTAAACCGGATCGTTTGGTTGATCCTGATGCTATTAAAGTTCACGGTATTACGGATGAAATGCTGGCGGATAAACCGGATTTCAAAACGATTGCACAAGACTTTATTGAATACATTCGTGGTGCCGAACTACTGATTCACAACGCCCCCTTCGATGTGGGCTTTATGGACTATGAATTCCGTAAACTCGGGTTAGATATCAAAACAACCGACATTTGCCTCGTCACCGATACGTTACAAATGGCGCGCCAAATGTATCCCGGCAAACGTAATAGCTTAGATGCGTTGTGTGATCGTTTAGGCATTGATAACAGCAAACGCACGCTCCACGGGGCCTTACTGGATGCGGAGATTTTAGCCGACGTTTATTTGTCCATGACAGGCGGTCAAACCAGCTTATTTGATGAAGAGCATGCAGATAGTTCGATGATCCAAGCTAGTGCCAATATGCAAGATCTTCAAAGTGCGGTCAATTTTTCGCAAAATTTAAAAGTGTTACAACCCACTGATGATGAACTCCAAGCCCATTTAGATTTCCTTAAATTGGTCAATAAAAAGAGTGATGGCAAATGTTTTTGGTCTATTCGTACGGGTGAGGAAACCTCACATTAATCGGTTATCTATTAATCAGATAAACATAAAAAAGAAAAAAAAGATTGACGGTTTTAACGTTCATCATTATTATACCCAGCACTTAGCGGAGTGGTAGTTCAGCTGGTTAGAATACCTGCCTGTCACGCAGGGGGTCGCGGGTTCGAGTCCCGTCCATTCCGCCAATT
>CAJMPC010000047.1:0-10127 GCA_905215245.1 uncultured bacterium
AAAAATGAGAATAATTCTAAAATGCAAAGAGAATAGCATATTGAGGAAAAAGAGAAAAGATGAAGTGCGGTCAGTTTTCAGCTAATTTTTTAGGCCTATAAAAATGCGGTCAAATTTGACCGCATTTTATTCACTATAATTTTAATGTTCTTTCAACTTCTTTCGCTCGAACTAAGAATTGCTTACGTTCTGCTGTTGCCATTCCGCTGCTGGTGCCCGGCAATTTCACCGTAAGCGGGTTCACCGCTCGCTCATTGATATGAAACTCGTAGTGCAAGTGTGGACCGGTTGAAATACCCGTATTACCAGTTAATGCAATGCGCTCCCCTTTCTTCACTGTTTGGCCCGCACGCACTAAAGCACGACTTAAATGCATATACACCGTTTGATATTCACGACCATGGCGTATCACCACATAACGTCCTGCACCACCAGCTTGATAAGCGACTTTTTCTACTACACCTTCTGCTGGCGCAATAACTGGCGTACCTGGTGAAACAGCAAAGTCTACCCCTTTATGCGGACGAACACGTCCCGTTACTGGATGGCGCCGATTTGGGTTAAATGGTGAAGAAATACGGGCTTGACGTTGCAATGGATAACGCGCAAAGCCTTTACCAAGGGTTTCCCCTTGCTTATCGTAGTAGCGACCATTCGCTGCTTGAATACCATAATAGCTCTTACCATCTGCCATGATGTGAATGGCTTCAACGTTACCTTGACCGGTTAATTTATCGCCTAAATATTCACGTGATACCAAAATCGCAAACTTAGTCCCTTTACTGAGTTTTTGAAGGCTTACTTGCCATTGTAATGCTGAGCTTAATTGGCTGATTTGACGACCATCTAGACCTAAATCACGCAAACTTGATGCAAAAGATCCGTTAATTGTTCCTTTTAACACCTCTTTCTTCCAGATACTTTTCTTCTCTAGAATTTGGCGTTTAAACTTACCGTCTTCCGTGCGTTCATAAATACGTTCTTCTTTTTCAGACACCAACCAGTTTAAATACTCCAGCTGATCTTCTTTATCTAAAATCCAATAGAACTGTTGACCTGCGCGCAGCGTTTTTAATTCAGGATACGCAGCAATCAAATCTTTCGCCGTATCATCTTCTAAACCGGAAAGCTCTAATACATCTTTTAATGAATCGCCACGTACTACGGTATGGCTAAATTGATCGGTAATACGTAATGCTTGATCGGCCACATCTAAAATACCACTCAGCGCATCTTGAGCGTCTTTTGGTAAATCATTGAGATCGTCAAACTGTGGTTTAATTTCATCGACTTCATCATCTTTGGCTTGAAGATCATCATCGTAAGAAGTCGCATCTTCCGTATTCGCATTCTGCTTAGTTTCAGGATGTTCGCCTTCTTGAGATTGAGGATTGCCCGATTCCGTTTTTTCAGGTGTAAGAGATTGATATTGAACATTATCCACCATCTCTGGTTCAAGATTACTTTGCAGAGAAGGATCATAATCAGCGGTATCTTTAAAGGCGAGGAAAATGCCCGTTAAAATAAGCAAAAGTGCGGCAAAAAAAATCGCTGCTTTTAGGCGGGATTTTCTTTTCCGTCGATCTCTAGCTAATTTAACGTGTTGCAAAATAGATACCTTTAAAATGAATAAAAAGCTTTTCGCTCTTCAGACTACAAACTCTAAAAAAAATTCATGTTACCCTAAAAATGTCAAATCTTATGCCTAAATATTAGGCATAGTCGGAATTTCTTGAGAAAAACAAGGAAATGAGCTATTTTAGTGAGCCATTTTTAAAGGGGGGATTATGCAGATTCACGCCATTCAACCAGCCCAACCAACACCATTAATTACGCTGAAAAATATCAATGTGGTCTTCGAACAAAAGACGGCATTGCGGGATATTAACCTCAGTATTTATCCTAATTCCATTATCACCATTGTCGGGCCAAATGGTGGAGGAAAATCGACCCTCTTAAAAACCTTATTAAAATTACAAACACCAACATCTGGTGAAGTGATTTATAGCGCTAATGTCAGAATTGGCTATGTCCCACAAAAAATTCACTTAGACCACAGCTTACCAATGACGGTTGAGCGTTTTCTTGCGCTCAAAAAAGGCGTTAAAACACAAGAAATATCGACCGCACTTGAGCAACTTTCTATTACGCATCTGAGAAAAAATAATATGCAAAAACTCTCTGGCGGTGAGATGCAACGTGTATTATTGGCCCGTGCGATTTTGAATAAACCCAATTTACTGGTGCTAGATGAACCAACTCAAGGGGTCGATATTAATGGTCAAGCTGAACTTTATCAGCTGATTCACCGTACTCAACAAACCTTAAATTGTGCGGTATTAATGGTTTCCCATGATTTGCATATTGTGATGGCGGACAGTAAAGAAGTGTTGTGCATCAATCAACATATTTGCTGTGCCGGCACACCAGAAAGCCTATCGAATGATCCCACATTTATGCGTCTTTGGGGCAATCAAATCTCACAAAATGTGGGCTTTTATACGCACCATCATAATCACCACCATAATATGCATGGTGATGTTTGTGGTTGCAGCGCCAATCCATCAGAATGCCAACAATAAGGAAAAATCATGTTTGAGATTTTATTTCCCGCCTTGCTTACAGGCTTACTGCTTTCCTTAATTACCGCACCACTGGGTGCTTTTGTGGTGTGGCGTAAAATGGCTTATTTTGGTGATACCCTTTCCCACTCAGCCTTGCTTGGTGTGGCGTTAGGGATTTTCTTACAAATTAACCCTTATGTTGCCATTGTAATTTTGACGATTATTCTCGCCGTATTAATGGTATGGCTCGAAAGTAACACGCAATTTTCAGTGGATACCCTTTTAGGCATTATCGCACACAGTTGTCTTTCCCTTGGTGTGGTTACGGTTGGCTTACTAAAAAATGTCCGCGTAGACTTAATGAGTTATCTTTTTGGGGATTTGCTCGCCATTAATTTTAACGACTTACCTTATATTGGCACGGGTGTCCTCATTGTATTAGGCACACTGCTTTACTTCTGGCAAGCCTTACTCTCCACCACAGTTTCACCTGAACTGGCTCAAGTGGAAGGCATTAACATTAAAAAAATGCGATTTATTTTGATGATTTTGACCGCACTTACAATCGCATTAAGTATGAAGTTTGTTGGAGCCCTGATTATTACATCGCTATTAATTATTCCAGCTGCAACAGCAAGACGTTTTGCAAAGACACCTGAACAAATGGTATTTATTGCCATTTTAATCAGTATGCTTTCCGTCGTTGGCGGGTTATTCCTTTCCGCCTTTTATGATACAGCGGCGGGGCCTTCTGTCGTGATTTGTTCCGCATTTTTGTTTTTGTTATCATTACTAAAAAAGGAATATTTATAATCCACTCCAACCAGTGAAAACCATTTGCACCGCACCTTAAATCTTGATAAAGTGCGGGCAACTTTTGACGATATTTTAGGATAAGAAATGAGCCAAGAATATTTAGATTTTGAATTACCTATTGCTGAACTTGAAGCCAAAATTGAAGCGCTACGTTCAGCATCTGATGACAAAATTGATTTACACGATGAAATTAAACGCTTACAAAAGAAAAGCGATGAATTAACCAAAAAAACCTTTGCAAATCTTGATGCATGGCAGGTTTCTCGTATGGCACGTCACCCAAATCGTCCATACACGCTTGATTATATCGAACATATTTTTACTGATTTCCAAGAACTTGCAGGCGATCGTGCCTTTGCAGATGATAAAGCAATCGTAGGTGGTCTTGCTCGTTTAGATGGTCGCGCGGTAATGATTATCGGTCACCAAAAAGGTCGTACAGTAAAAGATAAAGTTGCACGTAACTTTGGTATGCCAGCACCTGAGGGCTATCGTAAAGCATTACGTTTAATGCAAATGGCCGAACGTTTCAACTTGCCTATTATTACCTTTATCGACACCCCAGGGGCTTACCCAGGTATCGGTGCGGAAGAGCGCGGTCAATCTGAAGCGATTGCTCGTAACTTACGTGAAATGTCTACCTTAAAAGTACCTGTTATCTGTACGGTAATCGGTGAAGGCGGTTCCGGTGGTGCATTAGCCATTGGTGTCGGCGACAAAGTGAATATGTTGCAATATTCAACTTATTCCGTTATTTCACCAGAAGGCTGTGCTTCTATCTTATGGAAAAGCGCAGAAAAAGCGTCAACCGCAGCAGAAGTCATGGGCTTAACCGCAACTCGTTTAAAAGAGTTGGGTTTAATTGATAATATCGTTCAAGAGCCATTAGGTGGTGCGCATCGTAATTCTCATGAAATGGCACGTAATTTAAAACAATGCCTTGTTGAAGAACTAAACGAACTCGATACCTTCGACAAAGATGGCTTATTAGAAAGACGTTATGAACGTTTAATGTCTTACGGTTATTGTTAATAAAATAGAAAAAGAGCGGTTAGTTTAACCGCTCTTTTTTGTGTTTTGAAAAAAATGTTGCATGGATGAAAGAAACAGCATCAATGCCTAAAATAATATAAAAGGAGAACTCAAAATGAAAAACGTATTAGCTATCCAATCTCACGTAGTTTATGGTTTTGCCGGTAATAAATCCGCCACCTTTCCAATGCAGTTATTAGGCGTGGATGTGTGGGCACTCAATACCGTGCAATTCTCTAACCATACTCAATATGGCAAATGGACGGGCATGGTGATTCCACAAGAACAAATTGGTGAAATTGCTAACGGTTTAGATGCCATTGGAAAACTGCAAGAATGTGATGCATTGCTTTCTGGCTATTTAGGTTCAGCTGAGCAAGTTGACAAAATTATCTATGCTTTAGAAAAAATCAAAGCACGTAACCCAAATGCACTTTACTTGTGCGATCCTGTGATGCCAAATGCCGAAAAAGTCTGCGTAGTAGCTGATGGTGTACGTGAACGCTTAATTGAAAAAGCCATTCCACGTGCGGATATCATGACCCCAAATCTTTCCGAACTTCGTACGCTTTCTGACTTCCCTATCAATACGTTTGACGATGTGCTGAAAGCCGCCAATGCATTAGTGGCCAAAGGTGTGAAAAAAGTGTTGGTCAAACACCTAGGAAAAGCAGGTAAATTAAATGATCCTGATACCTTTGAAATTATTATGGCGACACCTGAAGGTGTATGGCATTTAAGCCGTCCGCTTTATAAATTTAACTTTGAACCTGTTGGTGTGGGTGATTTAATTGCGGGGACTTTCTTGGCGCATTACTTAAACTGTGGCAACGATGTTGAAGCGTTTGAAAAAATGAATAATGCTGTTGCAGGCGTAATGAAAACCACCTTTGATTTGAAATCTTACGAACTCCAACCTATTGCTGCACGTTTTGAGATCTTAAATCCAAGCACAAACTACAAAGCTGTTAAAGTTGCCTAATGGATCTTTTTTCATTATTCCAAGCACAAATTCCAACCACCGTCAATAAGCTTCTCATCGCTTTTAGCGGTGGTTTGGATTCAACTGCACTGCTTTCTTTAGTTAAAAAACTCAGCGAAAAACGACCGCACTTAAGCCTGCGAGCTATCCATATCCATCACGGATTAAGCCCGAATGCGGATACTTGGACGGCTCATTGCCAACAACTCTGTAAACAATTTGCCATTCCACTTATTATTGAAAAAGTCAAAGTGGAAATGCATGATGGCATTGAAGCCGGCGCTAGAGAAGCCCGTTATCAGGCGATTTTAAAACATATTCAGCCAGATGAATCACTGCACATCATTTAAATGATCAAACTGAAACCTTTTTCCTCGCATTAAAACGAGGCGCGGGATTACAGGGTTTAGGTGCTATGCAAAAAGAAAGCCAACTATTTGGGATGCCTATTCTACGCCCGCTCCTATCTTTTAGCCGTAATGAATTAGAACATTATGTTCAACAAGAAAATCTGTCTTGGGTAGAAGACGAAAGCAATCAAGATAATCATTACGATCGCAATTTTTTACGCAACCAAATTTTGCCTGAAATACGTCAACGCTGGGGGCATTTTGATTATGCGGTTCAGCGTGCCGCACAACATTGTTTTGAGCAACAGCAACTGATTAATGAATTATTACAAACTTGCTTTGAGCAGCATCTTCTTGAGGATCAAAAACAGTTTTCACTCGTAAACTTTCTAGGCTATTCATCGCAAAAACAAACCGCACTTTTGCGAATGTGGTTGGCCAAAAATCAGATTGCCATGCCTACGCAGATTCAATTAGCACATATTATTGATGATGTAATTAAAGCCAAAGCAGATGCAACCCCCCAATTTCAACTCGGAGAACATATTATTCGCCGATATCAACAACGTCTCTATTTAACAGAGAAATTCGTTGATTTGTCGCAAACTTGTATTGATATGCCATTAAATCAACAGATTACCTTGCCTGATAATCTTGGAACAATTTATGCTGCCCACAATACGAAAGGCATTTTAGTGCATTGGAATGACAAACAGGTTCAACTTGCTAATACACAAGAACCCATTCAAGTACGATTTGCTTATACTGGAAAAGTAAAACGCCAATATAATCGCCCTGCTGAAATCATGAAAAAAATCTGGCAAGAGCTCGGTGTTCCGCCTTGGCAACGGAACCGTATTCCGCTCATTTTTTATGGTGAGACTTTACAAAGTGCGGTGGGGTTTTTCCGTGTTTTTCAGAACTTAGAGAAATAAAAAAATGGGTGATGAGTCACCCATTTTTATGATTAAGAAAAGCGTTTAAAATGCCTGCCGTAAATTCTTTCCGTAAATAAAACCCCAGCGGCAAGGTATCAATCACTTCCCCATTTTTACCAATGCCTTTTGTAATGGCTTTACTGTTTGCGCCTTTTGGACGCAGTTGCATGACTTCACCAATACGTGCCGTAATCTGATCTAACTTTCCGAGCACAATATAATCCATCAACTCTTCCCAATCTTGGCGTAATTGATGTTCTTGTTCAGTCGAAGGTTGCCATAAGATAGGTTGGCCAATATGGCGCTCACGCAAAGGAATATCTCGACTGCCTTCAATGGGAATCCACAAGACTTTCGATAATTTATGACGAACGTGCGAATTTTCCCAATTTACCCCAGCGTTTTGAACCAAGGGCGCAATGCTCACAAACGTGGTTTCCAACGGAAAACCTTCTGCATTAATAGGTAACGTTTTTAATTCAATACCTAAATGAGAAAAGTCCTGCTCTGCTTTACTGCCGGCAGTTGCCCCTAATGCGGTTTCAAGCAACATTCCAACCCAACCTTTATCGCGTTTTAAATCAGGCGGAACAGGAATATTTAACTCATCTGCAAGTTCGCCAAAGGTTAACCCCGAAATAGATTGCGCTTTTTCTAATAAGGCTTGTTCGGTTTGTGGGATCATGCGTGGTATTTCTTCAATAATTTCGGTTTAACGTATTCTACGCCTTTGTCGATGTAAGGAATATTTTCTAACTTCAATAAAAAGCGTTTTGCTGGCAATCCACCACCAAAACCGGTGATTTCACATTTTTTCCCTAATACACGATGACATGGAATGATAATACTAATGGGATTACTCCCAACTGCACCACCAACTGCTCGCACCGCCTTAGGGTTATTAATGCTTTCGGCTAATCCACCATAACTGGCTGTTTTACCATAAGGAATTTGACGCAATGCTTTCCAAATCGCTTGTTGAAATGCGGTACCTTTAGGCGATAAAGGAATATCGGAGAAACTTTCTGGCTCGCCATTAAAATAACGCATTAAAGCGCACCGCACTTTTTCAAAAAGCGGTAAATCTTCTCGTAAAATCCAATTTGGATTTGGTGTGGTTTGTTCTAACTCACAATCTAAATTTGTAAGATTTTCACCATCAGAAAGCATTAATAACCGACCAATTGGTGAGTCTATATAAGCATAATAAAGTGCGGTCATTTTTCTCTCGTTTTTATGGATTGATATAAGAAAAAAGCACACCGAACATACATTCGGTGTGCTGCGTATTATGCTAAATTTTTAACAAATTAGAAACTGTAGTTTAAGTTTAAACCGTAAAGGTTAGCACTTGCTTTAGAGGTATAATTCGCTGTTACTGTCGCTAAGCCACCAATTGATTGGCTTTCGGTAAAGTGAATTTTTTTACCACGTAAGTGTGCAAAGCCCGCATCAATAGAAAGATTAGGAGTAAATTTATAAGTTGCCCCTACGCTATACCACATACGATTAGTATCTGGAATAGATGCACTTGCATGTTCTGTTGGTGCTGCCGCTTCATCATAAGCAATACCGGCGCGAAGTGTTAATTTATCATTTACATTATAGGTTGCACCTAATGCATAACGAGAATTGCTACGGTATTTTTCATCTTTATGGAATGCGAGTTCTCCGTCATTAAAGGTTGCGTGTAACTCTTTGAAACGGCTCCAGTGTGTAAATTTGTAGCTGTAGTGCAATGCCAAATTATCTGTAACTTGGTGGAAACCTGATAATTCTAAATAATCTGGTAGGTGTAATGTTAATCCACCTGCAGCAGGGCCTTGACCACGAATAGTACGACTCGCACTCACAGCATTATCATCTTCAAAGTCAATATCGACTTTTGAATGATAGGCTAAACCAACACGGTTATTTTCGTTAAACTCGTACACTAAACCGGCATTCCAACCAAAACCCCATGCATTTTTATCTTGTAAGTGGGTTAATACAGTTTCTTTATTCACACCTTGTAATTTTGCTAAAGAAACGGCTGCGTTTGGTGAAATTCGTCCAGCTCTCACTAATGCAGGAACTAATGGTGCAACATTTTTCACTGCATCACTTAAAATACCAGTACGACGTTCAATTTCTGCTTTTGCATAAACTGCATTTAAACCCACACCAGCAGTTAAACCTTGAGAGACACGATATGAACCGCTTAAATTTAAGTTAATCGCACTTAAATCAGTTTTACCGCCGAATACACCTGCATTGTAATCTGATTCATATTCACTTTTTAATCCAAAATTCACATTCATACCACCACCAATGGCAAATTTGTCATTAATTGGTGCCACAAAATACATATTTGGAATCAATGAACCAGGAACAACACTATTATGAGCTGCAGAACCAACAGCAACGGTACGACCTAGTGCATTAACTGTAACTGGACCACTCATGTGAATTTTAGAATCCACATAAACGCCACCCACAGAGAATTGATTGGTTTTGAATAAGCTCATTAATGCTGGGTTCGTTGCAACCACTGAAGCATTATCAGCAATTGCTGCTTCACCGGCATAAGCACGACCAAGACCGGATGTAGAAACTTCTGCTAATTGGAATGCGGCTGCATTTGCACCGCTTGCTGCTAACAATGTGGTCATTGCTAATAGCGTTTTATTAAATTTTGTCATTTGGAACCTTTTGTTATTAATAATGAAAAAATCCGCGAGATTCTAAAACTCCAATAAATGGAGTGCAAATTATTTCATACTAATTTGTAAGTGTTCCGACCAGTGGTAAATAAATGATATTTAAATTAAAAAAATGCGGCTACTTTGGCAGAACGTTTCAAAAATGTTAGAATGGACTTAGTCTTAATTTTAAATAAGGAAATCCTATGACAGTAACATGCAAAGCAGAAGAATCTCTCACTTGTAGTTGTGTTGATGTGGGTACGATTATTGACGGTTCAGATTGCTCTGTTGATATTCATCAAACCTATGCGAATAAAACTGAAGCTGAAGCGGCACTTAATCGTTTCATTGAAAAAGCACGCAAAACAGAAAGCGATCCTTGCGACATTAAAAGTGAAATCACAGAAACTGAAAATGGCGCCAATTTAACGGCGCGTTTTACATTTAGCTGCCAAGCTGAAGCGATGATTTTCGAATTAGCAAATCGCTAAAAATATTTTAGAAATTGACCGCACTTTATCATGCAAAATAAAGTGCGGTTATTTTTTTGCTTAAATCCTGATTAAATCACTATCGCAAACGTTTGCTTAATCTGATACAATCACGCCGTTTTATCATTTAACCTAAAAATATAGGATAGCATTGTGAGCAAACCATCATTAAGTTATAAAGATGCAGGCGTGGATATTAATGCCGGTAATGAATTAGTTGAACGTATTAAACCACACGTGAAACGAACTTCTCGTCCTGAAGTCATCGGG
>CAJMPC010000048.1:0-10091 GCA_905215245.1 uncultured bacterium
TTGACCGCACTTCAACGTGGTGCAGCGAGACGTGATGAAGTCATTAATACAGGTTCATTTACCGTGAGCGGTAAAGAAATTGTGGACGTGGCGCCTCGCCCACAACAAACCTTGGATGAAATTTTGATTAACTCTAGTAACCGTGGTGTGAGCCGTCTTGCGTTACGTATGCCACCTTCAGCATTAATGGAAACTTATCAAAATGCAGGTTTAGGTAAAGATACTGAGTTAGGTTTAATTGGTGAGCAACGTGGCGTATTAAATGCAAACCGTAAACGTTGGGCTGATATCGAACGAGCTACGGTAGCCTATGGTTATGGTATCACTTCAACACCATTACAAATTGCGCGTGCTTACGCGACTTTAGGTAGCTTCGGGATTTATCGTCCGCTTTCTATCACAAAAGTCGATCCGCCAGTCATTGGTCAACGTGTATTCTCTGAGAAAATCACGAAAGACGTAGTGGGCATGTTAGAAAAAGTCGCGATCAAGAATAAACGTGCGATGGTTGAAGGTTATCGTGTTGGCGTGAAAACCGGTACAGCACGTAAAATTGAAAATGGTCACTATGTTAATAAATATGTGGCATTTACAGCAGGTATTGCACCAATTAGCGATCCACGTTATGCATTAGTTATTTTGATTAACGATCCGAAAGCAGGGCAGTACTATGGTGGTGCGGTATCTGCACCAGTATTCTCAAGCATTATGGGCTATGCATTACGTGCGAATGGTATTGCGCCAGATGCAGAACCAACAGAAAAAACAGCAAGACGTACCGTTCGCTTAAGCGATCAAAAATTTGAAAAAATGAATTAAGAAAAGGCAAAACAATGAAAAAATTGACCGCACTTTTTGATCTTCCGGTGCTTTCAGACATTAATGTGAAGGCGATGGTGTTAGATAGCCGCAAAGTGACTCAAGGAGATCTATTTGTGGCAGTAAAAGGGCATCGTTTTGATGCGAGTCAATTTGTTCCTCAAGCTATTTCTTTTGGTGCAAGTGCGGTCGTTTTAGAAACAGATTTAGAAAACGAGCATTTAAACATCGAATGGCAAAATAATGTGCCAGTGATTCACTTCTATCATTTATCAGCTCATCTTTCAGCATTGGCAGGTCAATTTTATGATAATCCTTCCGAAAAATTGACTTTAGTTGGTGTGACTGGAACAAATGGTAAAACCACCGTTTCTCAATTATTAGCTCAATGGGCTACGCTGTTAGGTCATAAAGCAGCAGTCATGGGCACCATTGGCAATGGTTTATTAGGTCAAGTCAAAGAAGCCAAAAATACCACAGGCTCAGCCGTTGAAGTTCAAGAAAACCTTGCTGATTTTGTAGAGAATGGGGCAGATTTTGCTTCTATCGAAGTGTCTTCACATGGTTTAGTTCAACACCGTGTTGAAGCCCTTAAATTTAAAGCCGCTATTTTTACCAATTTGAGTCGTGATCATTTGGATTATCATGAAACAATGGAAAAGTATGCCGAAGCTAAAAAGCGCTTTTTCGTTGATTTGGCACCTGAGTTACAAATTATTAATGCGGATGATCCAATTGGGGCTGATTGGTTAAATGGATTACCAAATGGCATTGCTGTTAGCTGTCATCCAGATTTTCAGCCACTATCTAAACAATGGCTTTACGCAACTCAAATTCGTTTTACTCACGAAGGTGCTGTAATTGATATTGCTTCAAGTTGGGGTAATGGCACATTACATAGCCCATTAATTGGCGCTTTTAACGTGAGTAATCTGTTGTTAGCCACGGCTGTTTTATTGGCTTTAGGTTATTCTTTTAATAACATTATTAGTACAGTTTCACAATTAAAAGGAGTAAATGGAAGAATGGAGCGAGTACAAAAAGTGGGAAAACCAACAGTTATTATTGATTATGCTCATACCCCGGATGCATTAGAAAAAGTATTAAACGCAGCACGTGAGCATTGTAAAGGTAAACTATGGTGTATTTTTGGTTGTGGTGGTGATCTTGATGCAGGCAAGCGTCCATTGATGGCAAAAGCTGCTGAGCAATTCGCCGATTTAGTCATTGTGACCAAAGATAATCCTCGTACAGAAGACCCAAATAAAATTGAAGCAGATATCCTTGCAGGTTTTAGCCGAATGGAAGATGTTGGTGTGATTCCTGATCGTGAAGAAGCCATCAAATTTGCCATTGAAAATGCGGTTGAAAATGATGTGATTGTGATTGCTGGTAAAGGTCATGAAAACTATCAGATCATTGGGGATAAAACACTTCATTTCTCTGATCAAGAAGTGGCTGAAGCCTATTTAACAAAAAAATAAAAAAACAGAATGATTAAAGTAACTACCCAACAGCTTGCTCAAATTTTAAATGCCAATCTTATTGGCGATGGGCAGGCCGTTGTTGAGAATATCAATACGGATACACGCAAAGCAGTATCTAACTCGCTTTTTTTTGCATTAAAAGGTGAGCATTTTGATGCACATCAATACTTAGATAAAGCCGTTGAGCAAGGTGCGACAGCCTTAGTTGTGCAACAAGCTAACACTAAGATTGCAACACCACAATTGATTGTTTCAGATACGCGTTTAGCCCTTGGTCAATTAGCAAAATGGTTACGTGAAAAAATTAATCCTCGTACCGTGGCGATGACAGGTTCATCAGGTAAAACCACAGTGAAAGAGATGACCGCATCCATTCTGCAACAAACAGCAGGCAATCCTGAAGCTGTGTTATTCACAAATGGTAATTTCAACAACGATATTGGCGTACCATTAACGTTATTACGCTTAACCGAACAACATAAATTTGCCGTTATTGAATTAGGTGCTAATCATCAAGGCGAAATTGATTACACTACGCATCTTGCTCAGCCTGAAGCAGCATTAGTGAATAATGTAGCGGCTGCACATTTAGAGGGTTTTGGCTCCATTGAAGGTGTTGCACGTGCGAAAGGTGAAATCTATCGTGGTTTAACCCCAAATGGCGTAGCCATTATTAACAGTGAACATAATTATATTGAATTGTGGCAAAAAGAAATTGGTTCACATGCTATTCAATATTTTAATGCTGGCGATTACAAAGCTGAAAATGTAAAACATTCACCTAATGGCTCAACGTTTACGTTAGTTTCGCCAAAAGGTAGTATTGAAATTAATTTGCCTTATTTAGGTGAGCATAATGTAAAAAATGCCTTGGCTGCGACCGCACTTGCTATGAATGTGGGCGCGAGTCTTGCTGATGTAAAAGCAGGTCTTGAACATCGCTCTCAAGTAAAAGGAAGATTATTCCCGATTCAAGTGAATGAAAATCTCCTTTTATTAGATGATACTTACAATGCGAATGTCGATTCTTTACAAGCTGCGATTGATGTTTTAAAAGGTTATGATGCTTTCCGTATTCTACTCGTAGGCGATATGAAAGAATTAGGCGAGGATAGCCTAAAATGCCATCAACAAGTGGGTGAGCACGCTAAACAGGCTAAATTAGATTTAGTGCTTTCTTACGGAACAGAAAGTGCGGTCATTTCTGAAGCTGTTTTTGGAAAACATTTTACAGATAAAGCTGAATTGACAGCTTATGCGTTAGATATTATTAAACAGAAATTACAAGAAAACCAAAAAGTCGTCGTATTAGCGAAAGGTTCGCGCTCAATGAAAATGGAAGAGACGATTTATTCATTAAAGGATAGCTTATGTTAGTTTGGCTTACTGAATATTTAGTTCGCTATGAAACGGCATTCAATGCCATTTCCTATATTACCGTACGTGCGATTTTGGCATTATTGACCGCACTTTTCATTTCTTTATGGATTGGTCCGAAAGTGATCAAACGCCTTCAAATTTTAAAATTTGGCCAAGAAGTGCGTAATGATGGTCCTGAAAGTCACTTTGCGAAAAAAGGTACGCCAACTATGGGCGGTGTGATGATTTTATTCTCCATTGGTGTCAGTACGTTATTATGGGCCAACTTAACGAATCCTTATGTTTGGATTTGTTTATTTGTGTTATTTGGCTATGGTGCAATTGGCTTTGTGGATGATTTCCGTAAAATCACGCGTAAAAATACCGATGGTTTAATTGCGCGTTGGAAATATTTCTGGATGTCAGTCGTCGCATTAGTGGCAATCATTTGGTTGTATTGGTTAGGTCATGATACAGATGCAACTCGTTTAGTGGTTCCATTCTTCAAAGATATCATGCCGCAATTAGGTCTATTCTACATTGTGTTGTCTTACTTTGTGATTGTGGGAACAGGCAATGCGGTAAACTTAACTGACGGTTTAGACGGTCTTGCCATCATGCCAACAGCGTTAGTCGCAGGTGCATTTGCTTTAATCGCATGGGCGACCGGTAACGTTAATTTTGCAGAATACTTACATATTCCTTATATCAAATATAGCTCTGAAGTGGTGGTGTTTTGTACCGCAATCGTAGGCGCAGGCTTAGGGTTCTTATGGTTTAACACGTATCCCGCTCAGGTCTTTATGGGCGATGTGGGGTCTCTAGCACTTGGTGGTGCACTTGGTGTTGTTGCCATCCTTGTTCGTCAAGAATTCTTATTAGTAATTATGGGCGGTGTATTTGTTGTTGAAGCCTTGTCTGTGATTTTGCAAGTGGGTTCTTACAAATTAAGAAAACAACGTATTTTTAGAATGGCGCCTATTCATCACCACTTTGAATTAAAAGGTTGGCCAGAACCTCGGGTGATTATTCGGTTCTGGATTATCTCCTTAATGTTGGTGTTGATGGGGCTTGTAACGCTAAAACTAAGATAATTTTTGTAGGGTGCACTTGTTGCACCCTGCGTGATCCCAGAATACGAGAGAAGAAAAACAACATGACAACTCTATATCAAAATAAAACTATTACCATCATAGGCCTCGGAAAAACAGGCCTTTCTTGCGTTGAATATCTTCAATCTCAACAAGCTAATATCCGTGTGATTGATACACGCCAACATCCAGCAGGCGCAGAGCAATTACCTAAAAATGTTCCTTTACACACAGGTAGTCTAAATCAACAATGGTTACTTGAAAGCGATATTATTGTGATTAGCCCCGGGCTCGCAGTAAAAACACCTGAAATTCAGACCGCACTTTCAGCAGGCGTAGAAGTGATTGGGGATATCGAATTATTCTGTCGAGCTGCCACCAAGCCAATTGTCGGGATTACAGGCTCTAACGGTAAAAGCACCGTGACAACATTGGTCTATGAAATGGCAAAAGCGGCCGGAATAAAAGTTGGAATGGGCGGAAACATTGGCATTCCAGCGTTGTCGTTATTAAATGAAGATTGCGATCTTTATGTATTAGAACTTTCTAGTTTCCAGCTTGAAACCACTTACAGTTTGAAAGCGGCTGCAGCGACAGTGCTTAATGTGACTGAAGATCACATGGATCGCTATGTGGATTTAGAAGATTATCGTCAAGCCAAATTACGTATTTACCACAATGCAGAAACAGCGGTAGTGAATTTAGAAGATAAGCTCACTTTTGGCGAAGGTGAAAATCAGGCTAAGAAGGTTGTGTCTTTTGCTGAAAATCAAGCGGATTACTGGCTAAAAACCGAAAATGGCAAACAGTACTTAATGGCGAAAGAGGAAGTAATTTTACCTTGTGATGAAGCCACCTTAGTTGGTCGCCATAATTACATGAATATTTTAGCGGCTACAGCGTTAGCGCAAGCAGTAGGTATAAATTTAGAGGCAATTCGTACCGCACTTCGTCAATTTAAAGGCTTGGATCATCGTTTCCAATTAGCACATCAAGCGAATGGCATTCGTTGGATTAATGATTCTAAAGCCACCAATGTAGGCAGTACCGTTGCGGCATTAGCCGGGTTATATGTTGAAGGAACATTACATCTTTTATTAGGTGGTGATGGCAAAGGTGCAGATTTTTCTGAACTCGCTGATTTAATCAACCAACCTCATATTTCAACGTATTGCTTTGGTCGTGATGGCAAACAACTTGCAGCACTTTCAAGTCAAAGTCATTTGTTTGAAACCATGGAACAAGCTATTTCATTTTTACGTCCACATTTAAAATCAGGCGATATGGTGTTATTATCTCCTGCTTGCGCAAGTTTGGATCAGTTTGCCTCTTTTGAGAAACGTGGCGAAGAGTTTACTCGTCTAGCAAAATTAGCTTAAAAATTAGGGTAGTAATGGAATTTATCAATAAAATTAAACAAAATTATGAACAATGGGCGAGAGTGACGCCACAAGGGTTACTCTATGATCGCGCATTGTTTTGGCTTTTTGTCGTGCTATTGTTAATTGGTTTAGTGGCAGTAACTTCTGCTTCGATGCCTTACAGTGCACGTGTATTTAATGATACATTCTATTTTGCTAAACGTGATGCAGTGTATGTTTTGCTTTCGTTAGCAACCTGCTATTTAACTCTTCAAATTTCTTCTTCTCAATGGGAAAAGTGGCACGCTAAAATTTTCTTATTAGCTATTGTTTTATTAATACTGGTTCTCGGTATCGGTACTTCCGTTAATGGTGCTAAACGTTGGATTTCTTTAGGGATTTTAAATTTCCAACCTGCGGAATTTGCGAAGTTAGCTTTAACCTGTTTCCTCGCGAGCTATTTTACGCGTCGTTATGATGAAGTGCGTGGTAAAAAATTCAGTGCAGCTAAGCCTTTTATTGTTATGGGCGTATTAGGTGTATTCTTATTAGCCCAACCTGACTTAGGGAGTACCGTTGTACTTTTCGTTATTACCTTTGGCATGCTTTTTATTGTCGGTGCAAATTTTTGGCAATTTATTTTGCTAATTGGTACAGGCATACTTCTCTTTGTATGGCTGGTTCTTTCAGCTTCGTATCGTTTAAAACGTTTTACCGGTTTCTTAGAACCATTTAAAGATCCTTACGGAACAGGATTCCAGCTGACTAACTCTTTAATGGCCTTTGGTCGTGGTGAAATTAGTGGGGAAGGGCTCGGTAACTCCATTCAAAAACTTGATTATCTTCCTGAAGCACATACTGACTTTATTATGGCGATTATCGGCGAAGAATTTGGTTTTATTGGTATTTTGGTGGTAGTAGTTCTCTTAGGTTTATTGATTTTCCGTGCGATGAAAATCGGACGAGAATCACTCATGTTAGAACAACGTTTCCGTGGCTTTTTTGCTTTAGGTATTAGTTTCTGGATTTTCTTCCAAGGTTTCGTGAATCTTGGCATGGCTTTAGGGATGTTACCAACAAAAGGTTTAACTTTCCCATTAGTGAGTTACGGTGGTTCAAGTATCATTATTATGTCGGCAACCGTGGGCATTTTATTGCGTATTGACCATGAAAATAGATTACAACGTGGTGGTCAAGCGCGTTTGAGAGACGATTAGGGATATTTATGAGTAAAAAATTATTAGTTATGGCAGGTGGTACGGGGGGACATGTTTTCCCCGCCATCGCTGTTGCTCAAACCTTACAAAAAGAAGGTTGGGAAATTTGCTGGTTAGGCACCAAAGATCGAATGGAAGCACAGCTTGTACCAAAACATGGTATTCCAATTCGTTTTATTCAAATTTCAGGGTTGCGTGGTAAAGGCATTAAAGCATTACTAGGTGCGCCTTTTGCTATTTTAAGAGCAGTATCGCAAGCTCGTAAAATTATTCAAGAATATCAACCTAATGCGGTATTGGGTATGGGCGGTTATGTATCAGGCCCTGGTGGTATCGCAGCAAAACTTTGTGGCGTGCCGATTATTTTACATGAACAAAATGCTGTAGCGGGCTTAACCAATGAATGGTTAGCAAAAATCGCAACCCGTGTTTTACAAGCTTTCCCAACTGCATTCAAAGATGCCGAAGTTGTAGGAAATCCAGTTCGCCAAGATTTATTTGAAATGCCATCACCACAAGTGCGTTTTTCAGAAAGAAGCGGAAAATTGAGAGTATTAGTAGTTGGTGGTAGCCAAGGGGCTCGCGTACTCAATCAGACTATTCCGCAAGTAGTTGCACGTTTGGTAGATAAATTAGAGGTTCGTCATCAGGTGGGGAAAGGTTCAGTTGAAAGTGTGACCGTACTTTATGGTGAACATGCAGATTCGGTCAAAATTACAGAATTTATTGATGATATGGCAGAAGCCTACGCTTGGGCGGATGTGGTAATTTGCCGTTCTGGTGCTTTAACAGTATGTGAATTAGCTGCAGTGGGAACACCGGCGATTTTCGTGCCATTCCAGCATAAAGATCAACAACAATATTTAAATGCGAAATACCTTGCCGATGTCGGTGCAGCAAAAATCGTTCAGCAAAATGAATTAAATGCGGATGTGTTGGTCGATTTCTTAGAAAAGACAGATCGTGAAACTTTGCTAGCGATGGCGATTAAGGCAAAAGAAATGTCAGCACCATTAGCGGCTAAACGTGTAGCTGATGTCATTGTAGAGAACGCGAAATAAGAACAGAGAAAGGTGAGGGATAGTAAATAAACCCTTGACCTAAAAGTGCGGTTAAAAATAAAGGTGAAATAATATGAAACATATTTCGGACGAAATTAGAAAGATTATTCCTGAGATGCGTCGGGTTCAACAAATTCATTTCATTGGTATCGGCGGCGCCGGTATGAGTGGAATTGCCGAAATTTTATTAAATGAAGGTTATGATATCTCTGGTTCTGATATTGCAGATGGTGTCGTGACTCAGCGTCTTGCTCAAGCTGGCGCAAAAATTTTCATTGGTCACCAAGCGGAAAATGTGAAGGGGGCAAGTGTCGTTGTTGTATCAAGCGCGATCCATGACGATAACCCAGAATTAGTCGCTGCTAAACAAAATCGTATTCCAGTTATCCAGCGAGCACAAATGTTAGCTGAAATTATGCGTTTCCGTCATGGTATTGCGGTTGCAGGAACTCACGGTAAAACCACAACAACAGCCATGATTTCGATGATTTATACTCAAGCGAAACTAGATCCAACCTTCGTTAATGGTGGTTTAGTTAAATCAGCCGGTAAAAACGCGCATTTAGGTGCAAGCCGTTATTTAATCGCAGAAGCAGATGAAAGTGATGCATCTTTCTTACACTTGCAGCCAATGGTTTCTGTGGTGACTAATATTGAACCGGATCATATGGATACGTACGGTGGTGATTTTGAAAAGATGAAAGCCACTTATGTGAAGTTCTTACATAACTTACCGTTCTACGGTTTAGCGGTGATGTGCGCAGATGATGCGGTATTAATGGAACTTGTTCCTCAAGTTGGACGCCAAGTGTTAACCTATGGTTTCAGTGAACATGCTGATTACCGTATCGAGGATTATGAACAAACCGGTTTCCAAGGCCATTACACCGTAGTTTGTCCAAGTGGTGAACGCATCAATGTATTATTGAATGTGCCAGGTAAACACAATGCGTTAAATGCGACGGCTGCACTTGCTGTGGCAAAAGAAGAAGGCATTCGCAATGAAGCGATTTTAGAAGCACTTGCTGATTTCCAAGGTGCGGGCAGACGTTTCGATCAATTAGGCGAGTTTATTCGTCCAAATGGTAAAGTACGCTTAGTGGATGATTATGGCCATCACCCAACAGAAGTTGATGTAACAATAAAAGCAGCACGTGAAGGTTGGGGAGATAAACGTATTGTCATGATCTTCCAGCCTCACCGTTATTCACGTACTCGCGATTTATTTGATGAATTTGTGCAAGTATTATCCCAAGTGGATGCATTGATTATGTTAGACGTCTATGCGGCAGGTGAAGCGCCAATTGTCGGTGCAGATAGTAAAGCACTTTGTCGTTCTATTCGTAATCTAGGAAAAGTCGATCCAATTTTAGTTTCTGATACGGAACAACTTGGCGATGTATTAGATCAAATTATTCAAGATGGTGATTTAATTCTTGCCCAAGGTGCGGGAAGTGTAAGCAAAATTTCTCGTGGTTTAGCTGAGAGTTGGAAAGCATAAATACACCGAAAAATAACCGCACTTTTAATGAAAAATAAAAAGAAAACAGGATAAAACAATGAATTTAAAACAAGAAAAAATTGCTGTGTTGTTAGGCGGCACATCGGCTGAACGTGAAGTGTCTCTTAATTCTGGTGCAGCAGTGTTAAACGCCCTAGTAAGCCAAGGTTATAATGCACAGGGTATCGATCCTAA
>CAJMPC010000049.1:0-10023 GCA_905215245.1 uncultured bacterium
CATCATCGCCATCAGCTAACAAGTTACCGTTGCTGTCTTTAACAATCAGTTGATCTTCATCGGCTTCAACTGCTTCGTTACCATTCCACTCATTGCCACAATCAGGGCAAACAAAATTCACAGAATCATGATAAACATATTCGCCTTTACATTTTGGGCAAGCTGGCATTTGATCCATTTCTTTTTCCTTCTTTATCTGATTTAAGCAAAGTATAATGCGCACGGAGTATAACAAAAAAGTGACTATTCGCCAAAAAATGGGCAATTTCACGGAATTTATGAGGTATTTATGAAAAAAATCATGCTTTTGAGTGCAATGATGGGGTGTTTAATCTCAGCCAATACATTTGCTCACAATATTCAACCTAACCAACTTTTAGCCAATGTAACGGTTTCAGATAAAGGAGAAATCACTTTAAATGGTAATGATGTGGCTTATAAATCTTGGAGCTCAACGGCATTGCCTGGAAAAGTACGAGTGATTCAACATATTGCGGGCAGAAGCGCGGCAAAAGAGAAAAATCAAGCGATGATCGAAGCTATTAAAGCGGCTCATTTTAACCAAGCCAAATATCAAACCACGACCATTATTAATGCTGATGATGCTGTTGTGGGCACAGGCATGTTTGTGAAAAGTAGTGCAGAAAAAGGCAAAAAAGAAAATGCCCATAGCCAAGTGATTTTAGATGATAAAAGTGCGGTTAAAAATGCGTGGGGGTTACGTGAAAAAGACAGCGTGATTATTTTGCTTGATAAAACCGGCAAGGTGCAATTTGTGAAAGAAGGTAAATTGACAGATGATGAAGTCAAAGAAGTGATTTCACGTGCAACAGCATTAATGGCGAAGTAATAGAGTAATAAGCGGAAGTTCTCTTCCGCTTTTTTATCCTTTGAAATCCTTCATTAATTTTCTCAATGTGCCGCAATTTCGTTGAAATTTACGGCAATGTGTACAGATGGCAAGATGCAAATTGAGCCCAATTTTTTCTTTAGTCATTAATGAGCGTTCTTGCGCATCTGAAATAAGGCGAGTCGCTTGGCGACATTTCATAAAAATCACTCCTTAAAGTTTATGAGATAAGCAGTTCTGAAGTTGTAAGCGGGCACGATAGAGTGTCGTGTGCAAGTTACTTATGCTTAGTTGATTTTCTTGGCAAATTTCTTCAGAAGATAATTCCAAAAACTCTCTCATCATAAAAATCTTGGCTTGTTTGGCGGGCAGGCAAGTTAAGCAAGTTTCAAAAATCAGCCAGAACTCTTCAGAATAGACCGCACTTTCACTCAGTTCGAGATCGAGTGGAGAATGTTCAGCTTTCCAGTGTCCACCTTCATCAAAGAAATGATTAGTTTGTTCTTCATCTTCAATTTCGGTTTCTAGCACTAATTTGCCTTTCTGGCGAAGAAAATCAATGATTTTATTTTTTAAGATAGCAAAGACCCAGGTCTTAAATGCCGCTTGTCGTTTAAATTGCTCAAGATGGTTAAATGCACTTAAAAAACTCTCTTGCACCAAATCTTCAGCTAATACAGAATCGCCCACCTGTAATGTGGCAAATTTCAGCATTTGCTCTCTAATTTGAGCCAAGTCTTTATTGGAAATTCCAGTTTCCATATTTTTTCCTTGAAAAAAGTGTAAGAAATAGATTTCTCATTCGTCTAATGATAATGAAAGGGGAAACCTTTCCATCCAATGCTAATTATTCACAAATTAAGGAAGATTCAAAATGAAAAATATTACTTCAAAAACAACCTTTACTGCTATTGCTGCACTTTTCTTCGCAACCAGTCTTTATGCGACCGATATGAAATCTAATGAAATGTCGATGGCAAAAGATTCCATGCCGATGACAAAAGACGCTATGCCAATGCAAAATGACAAAATGGCATCTGATGGGATGATGAAATCTCATGATATGAAATCTCACGACATGAAAATGGATAATATGAAATCAGAAGGAATGAAATCTGATGATATGAAAACAAAAGAAATGAAAGCAAAAGAAATGAAGAAAAAAGCAAAAACAATGGAAAAACCGAAAATGTAATGCTTTCTTCTTAAAAGAAAAACTGCGGTCAATTTGACCGCAGTTTTTGTATCAAAGTGAGATTATTGTTTACGCCACGTCGTGCCGTTAGGGCCGTCTTCTAACACAATTCCCATTGCAGTGAGTTCATTACGAGCCGCATCTGCAGCAGCCCAATCTTTAGCAGCACGCGCTTCGTTGCGTTGTTTGATGAGCGCTTCAATTTTTGCGACTTCATCATCGTCAGAACCAGCTTGTAAGAATTTTTCTGGATCTTGTTGAAGTAAACCTAAGATACCCGCTAATTCACGTAAACGAGCAGCAAGACCATTGGCTTTTTCTGTATCTTCAGTTTTCAATTTATTGATTTCACGAGCCATTTCAAATAGGACAGAAAGAGCGTTTGGTGTATTGAAATCATCGTCCATTGCTTCACGGAAGGCTTCCACAAAATTTTCACCGCCAAAAGCAACCATACTTTGATCGGTGCCACGTAAAGCGGTGTACAAACGTTCTAATGCACCTTGTGCTAAATTCAAGTTTTCTTCACTATAATTGAGTTGGCTGCGATAGTGTGCCGTTAGTAAGAAATAACGCACCGCTTCTGCATTGTAGTGGTTTAATACATCTCGAATAGTGAAGAAGTTGCCGAGGGATTTCGACATTTTTTCTTTATCTACCATGATCATGCCAGAATGGATCCAATAATTCACATATTGGCCTCCGTGAGCACAGCAAGATTGCGCAATTTCATTTTCGTGGTGCGGGAACATTAGGTCAGAACCGCCACCGTGAATATCAAAGTGTTCACCAAGTTGTTTGCAGTTCATTGCCGAACATTCAATGTGCCAACCTGGACGACCTGCGCCCCATGGGGATGGCCAGCTTGGTTCGTTTTCTTTCGACATTTTCCAAAGCACGAAATCCATTGGATTTTTCTTGATTTCATTAATTTCAATACGTGCACCTGCTTGTAATTGGTCAAGATCTTGGCGTGATAATTTGCCGTATTCCTTAAAGCTTTCCACATCAAACATCACATCGCCATTGTCTGCAACATAAGCATGACCACGCGCAATCAGTTTTTCCACAATCTCAATAATTTCAGGGATATGATGCGTTGCACGAGGTTCGAAATCAGGGCGTAATACGTTTAATGCATCAAAATCTTTATACATTTCTTGCACCATACGATCCACAAGTTGATCGCAAGTTTCTTTGTTTTCTAATGCACGTTTAATGATTTTATCGTCCACATCCGTGATATTACGCACATAAGTCAAATCGTAGCCTAAAGAGCGTAAGTAGCGAGCAATCACATCAAAACATACAAAGGTACGGCCGTGGCCAATATGGCATAAATCGTAAACGGTCACGCCGCACACATACATACCCACTTTTCCTTCATGGATAGGTTTGAATACTTCTTTTTCTCGAGTGAGGGTATTAAAAATCTTTAACATATTTTTTCTCTTAAAACAGGTTGGAAAACGACCGCACTTTTTCTGCTCCTTGTGGCACTTTCTCGCCATTTGTGGAATAATGAATGCCTTAATTTTCAAGAGGAAAACAACATGGTTACATTACACACAAATTTTGGCGATATTAAAATTAAACTTGATTTTGATAAAGCGCCAATCACTGCAGAAAACTTTTTAAATTATTGTAAAAACGGTTTCTATAATAACACAATTTTCCATCGTGTTATTGATGGATTTATGATCCAAGGCGGTGGTATGGAAAGCGGAATGCGTGAAAAGGCAACAAACGCACCGATCCAAAATGAAGCCAATAATCGTTTAAGCAACAAACGTGGCACAATCGCCATGGCGCGTACCTCTGATCCACATTCTGCAACGGCACAATTCTTCATTAACGTGGCAGATAATGACTTCTTAAACTACCGTTCAAAAGAGATGTTTGGTCGTGAAGTGGTACAAGAATGGGGCTATGCCGTATTCGGTGAAGTGGTTGAAGGCATGGATGTGGTTGATAAAATCAAAAAAGTAAAAACCGGCAATAAAGGCTTCCACCAAGACGTTCCAACAGAAGATGTCGTAATTACATCGGTGTCTGTAGAATAATTAACTCGGTGTGTGGATGCGTAATCTACACACCTTTTTTCTTAAGTGAAATAACGCGATGCCTTTCTTCGATACTCATACCCACCTCGATTATCTTCATCATGACACGGGAGAGCCATTAGCTCTGCTGGTGGATAAAGCTAAGCAAGCTGATGTGCAAAAAATCTTGATTGTGGCGGTAAAAGAGTCGGATTTTAAAACGATCCAAAATATGACCGCACTTTTCCCTGAGCATCTTTATTGTGGACTTGGGTTGCATCCTCTTTATATCAAAGAACATCAAGAGCATGATTTAGAGATATTGGATACGGCGTTATCCGTTCGTAATCAAAATTGTACAGCCGTAGCAGAAATAGGCTTAGAGTGTGCGGTTCCAGATTTATTGACTGATGAATTATGGCAAAAGCAACAGCACTTTTTGGAAAGTCAGCTTTATTTAGCGAAGAAATACAATCTGTCGATCAATTTACATAGTCGTAAATCCCACGAGCAATTATTCCGCTTTTTAAAACAAGCTAATTTGACAAAATGTGGTGTGGTGCATGGTTTTTCAGGAAGTTACGATCAAGCAAAACGATTTGTGGATTTAGGCTATAAAATTGGTGTAGGTGGTACTATTACTTATGAACGCGCGAATAAAACGCGCCAAGCGATTGCGAAGTTACCATTAGAGGCGTTGGTGTTAGAAACGGATACGCCTGATATGCCAGTGTTTGGCTTTCAAGGGCAACCTAATCGACCAGAACGGATTGTTCATACCTTTGAGGCGTTATGCCGTTTAAGAAGTGAAAATGCTGAAGTAATTAAAGAAACGGCTTGGCAGAATAGCTTAACCTTATTCGGTTAAACCTTAAAACGATAAATCACTTGATTGGCTGAACCACGCCAAACCAAGCTTGGGTCAGCCTGTTCTTGTATAAATTTTCCATCAATGAGCACATCAATATAAGGCAACATTTGACGTTGATAATCATCAAGTTCATCCAGTTTATAACCCGTCCACACCCAAATGTCCTTATCGGGACATTCTTTTTTTACACGTTGTACAAAAGGAAGTAAGGCTTCGACATTACGTGGATGCATCGGATCCCCTCCAGAAAGTGTGAGCCCTTGACGTTTAATGCGCGTATCTTTTAAATCATTGATGATTTGTTGTTCCATCGCTTCATCAAATAATACGCCATTATCAAAAGACCAGCTCTTTTGATTGTAGCAACCACGGCAACCATGCGTACAACCGCTAACGAAAAGGGTACAACGGGTGCCTTCGCCATTTACAACATCAGTAGGGTAGTATTGGAGATAGTTCATGGTTTTACCTTAAAAGTGCGGTTGATTTTCTCGTCAAATTCACCGAATTGATAAATTAACCTTTGCAATACAGGGCCAATTCTTGCATAATAGCCCACCTAATCGCATTGCGATATCAATGGAAATCTTCTCGGTCTCTCGCAACGGTGTCCGGTTTACTCGGTCAGGTTCGGAAGAAAGCAGCCAAAGTCGGAATTTCTGTGTGCCGAGAATAAGCTGGGAAGATTTCCACCCAACTTATCCTTCCTTATTTTACACACGCTCCACTAATTGTTTAAAGAACCCTTTTTCTAATTGCAATAATTCTGCGTAAGTGCCTTTTTCAATTAGCTTCGCTTCATCAATCACACAAAGTTCATCAAATTGCTCAATCGCCGTTAAACGGTGAGTCACCATAATTAAGGTTTTATTTTCAGCATGGGCAAGAATCAAACGCAGAATTTGACGTTCAGTTTCACGATCTAAACCTTCTGTTGGCTCATCTAATAATAAAATTGGCGCATCATTAAGCAAAATACGTGCTAAGCCCAAACGACGTTGTTCTCCACCAGAAAGTGGACGGCCGCCATCACCTAGCCAAATATCTAAGCCTTGTTCTTGTTCCAACAATTTGCCTAAACCAACTTGATTTAACACCTCGATCATTTTTTCATCAGGAATATTGACCGCACTTGCGAATTGCAGATTTTGACGAAGTGTATCGCTAAATACATGAACACGTTGCGTTAAAAAGCAGAATTGGCTGCGTAATGTGTCTTCTGAATAATCAGCAATTGGTTTGCCAGCAAGGAATAATTCTCCTTGATTGGCATCATAATTACGCACTAAAAGCTGTAATAGCGTAGATTTTCCGCTACCTGTTTTACCTAAAATCGCGACTTTTTTGCCTTTTTGAATGGTTAAATTCAAATTTTCTAAAGCACGATTTTGACGTTCAGGATAAGTAAAAGAAAGATCTTTCGCTTCAATTAATGTAGTAGCGTTTTGCTCGAACTCCGCTTTGCCATTAAAAGCTACTAATGGTTGCTGTTCGATAATATCTGTCACGCGTTCAGCTGACGCAATTACTTGCCCGATATGTAAGAATGCCGAGCCTAATGGCATTAAGATTTCAAATGAGGCTAAGGCCGCAAAAGTGAAGAGCGCAATAAACGCCATGCGATATTCATCGTTGCCAAATTCTGCTTGGGAGCTAAACCACAACATGGCGGCAATAATCAAACCATTTAAGAAGAGTGAAAGTGCGGTTGAAAATCCGCTTAAATTGGCTTCTTTTTGTTGATCGGCTTGCCAGTTAGCTTCAGTTTTAGCCATGTTATCTTTCAATTTATCTTCGGCATTAAAGAGCAATAATTCCGCTTGTGCTTGGATAAATTCTAAGAATTGCGTGCGATAAAGTGCACGTGAATGCACGAGTTTGTCGCCAAATTTTTTACCCAGTTGGTAGAAAACGGTTGGAATAACCAATACCAATAAAAGCAGACTTACACCTAGACCTAAGGCTAAAGGTGCATTGACAAAACTTAGGCCAATACACATAGCTAGAATCACAAAAATAGCCGTAATAAATGGCGCAATTAAGCGAAGATAAAGGCTATCGAGGGTATCTACATCAGACACTAAGCGGTTTAATAAATCGCTGTTACGGAAACGATTTAACACCGCAGGGCTTAATGGAATAATCTTCTCAAAAACTTGTACCCGTAATTTAGCCAAAATGCGGAAAGTTGCATCGTGTGTGACCAACTTTTCGAAATAACGGAAAAGGGTACGGCTAATAGCAAGCCCACGCACAGAAGCAGATGGATAGAAGAAATTAAACAACGTGCCAAGACCTGCAATAGCCGTTGCGGCTAAAAACCAACCAGATGTGGTCAGCAAGCCTATGCTAGATGCAAGGCCTGTAATCATCAAAACTAAGCCTAAAAATAAAGGCAACTTGGCGAATTTAAATAAACGTAAAAAGGGAAGTAAAGCATGCATTATTGAATATCCTCTTTTCGTTGAGCCAATAATTCGGCAAAGAAGCCTTGATCTTTTAATTGGTTGAAATGGCCTTGTTGAACAATTTCACCTTCTTGCATCACTAAAATGTTGTCGCATTGTTTTAGATCTTCAATGCGGTGTGTGATCATTAAGGTGGTTTGGTTATGGCTCATTTCTGCAAGGGCAGCAAGTACCAGATTTTCAGACTGAGCATCAAGGCTAGCCGTTGGCTCATCAAGTAATAATAAATTGCCTTTGCGTAGTAAAGCGCGAGCGATAGCTAAGCGTTGCGCTTGGCCTACGGATACCCCTATCCCACCATCTTTAATTTCACTATCTAAGCCTAATTTGTCGGTAAACTCTTTCGCTTGCGCAGAAATCAAGGCTTGTTCAATTTGCTCATCAGTTGCTTGAATATCACCTAAAAGTAGATTTTCTTTGATGCTACCTTGTAGTAGTAATGGGTTTTGACCTACCCACGCAATTTGTTTGCGCCAGTCGCTTAAACGGCTTTGATTAAGTTCTACACCGTTAATTTTTAAGCTGCCTTCATAAGGCAAGAAACCGAGTAATACATTGATTAAAGAGGTTTTTCCTGCGCCACTTTGGCCCACAAGTGCAATATGGCTTTCTTTCGGAATATGGAATGAAAGAGGCTTAGTTAATGGTTGACCTTGTGGAGAAAGCGCCACTAAATTTTCAGCCTGAATCTCGACCGCACTTTGTGCTGGAATTTGTTCATTGCCTTGATGTGCAATTAAATAATCTGCCTCTAAGAAATCTACAATGGCATCAGCTGCACCAATACCAGCTGCACGATCGTGATAGTAAGTCCCGAGATCACGCAATGGTTGATAAAACTCTGGTGCAAGAATTAAGCAGAAAAAGCCGGTAAATAAGGTCAGCGTGGTGCCATAAGTACCAAATTCGACTTGACCTAAATAGCTAAAACCAAAATACACCGCCATTAAAGCAATGGAAATGGAGGTGAAAAACTCTAACACGGCAGAAGAGAGAAACGCCATTTTAAGTACTGTCATGGTCGTTTCACGGAAGTCTTCCGTTGTGCTTTCAATATGTTGTGTTTGTTCTGAAGTGCGGTTGAAAAGACGCAAGGTTTCTAAACCGCGTAAGCGATCCAAGAATTGTGCACTCAAGCGAGAAAGGGTAGCCATATTTTTTTGGCTGCTATCTGCTGCGGCAATCCCTACCAGAATCATAAAAATTGGTACAAGCGGTGCAGTGACCATCAAAATCAGTCCAGCCGCCCAGTTGAGCGGGAATACGGCAATTAAAATCACCATTGGTACAATGGCAGACAAACTTTGTTGTGGTAAGAAACGCGCATAGAAGTTATGCAGATTTTCCACTTGTTCAAGCATGATACTTGCCCAGCTTCCGGCGGGTTTATTATTGATGGTGGCCGGCCCAACTTGATGGATTTTATCTAAAATCTTTTGACGCATGTGATTTCGTAGTAATCGACCTGCTTTAAAGCCAATTTTTTCGCGTAGCCATAAAATGATCGCACGTAAAGCAAAAGTGATGATTAATGCAATAAAATAGGGAACCAGTTCAGCGTGATCGACATGTTGCATAATGAGCTTGTCGAGCAATGTCGCAAGAAAATAGGTTTGAGCCACCAGAATTAAGGAGGAAAGTGTGGCAAGGGCAATATTGGTGCGCATTAATTTTTTAACAGGTTGTTGCTGCGCACGAAGCCATTTTTGTAAATATTTTTGGCGAAGTTTGTCCATTGTTTTTATTTATCCTAGGATAGGATGAGTTGGATGGAGGATTAAAAAATCTACCTTTGAAAAATAATAGGTGCGTGAAACCTTGTTTTACGCACCTTACATGAGAATTTAGCGCACTTATTCTTGTGCATCTAAATAACGTTCAGCATCTAATGCCGCCATACAGCCTGTTCCTGCTGAAGTAATGGCTTGGCGATAGTTATGATCCATTACATCACCCGCAGCAAATACACCTTTTACAGAGGTCGCTGTTGCATTGCCTTCAAGGCCTGATTTAACGACGATATAACCGTTGTTAAGTTCAAGCTGACCTTGGAAAATTTCAGTGTTTGGCGCATGACCGATGGCAATAAATAAACCGTCTAATTTCACGTCTTCTTTTTCGCCAGTTTTCACGTTTTCTAAACGAACACCTGTTACACCCATGTTATCACCTAACACTTCATTTAAAGTGCGGTCAGTATGAAGCACAATTTTGCCTTCTTCGACTTTTTTGTATAAGCGATCGATTAAGATTTTTTCTGCGCGGAAACTATCGCGACGGTGGATTAAATGTACTTCAGAAGCAATATTAGCTAAGTAAAGTGCTTCTTCAACAGCAGTATTTCCGCCACCAACAACGGCAACCGGTTTATTACGATAGAAGAAACCATCACAGGTTGCGCAAGCTGAAACGCCACGGCCTTTATAAGCGGTTTCAGATTCTAATCCGATATAACGTGCTGATGCCCCTGTTGCGATGATTAATGCATCACATGTGAAGGTTTGCATATCGCCATAAAGTTTGAACGGGCGAGAAGATAAATCGACTTTATGAATATGATCAAACACGATTTCTGTTTCAAATTTTTCAGCGTGAGA
>CAJMPC010000050.1:0-10003 GCA_905215245.1 uncultured bacterium
TTCTTTTGATGTTCAAGGCCAAAAGCATTCCCCGCATATCCAGTAAAATTGGTATCTTGCGGAAGCGGTGCATAAGGCGGATCACAATAGATCACGCTGTGTTTATCCGCTAATTCAAATGTTTGTTGAAAATCAGCACATAAAAAGACCGCACTTTGTGCCTTATGAGCAAAATAGCGCAATTCATCTTCTGGGAAATAATGGGTTTTATAAGCGCCAAAGGGAACATTAAACTCATTTTTACTGTTATAACGGCACAATCCATTAAATCCAAAACGGTTCAAATAAAGGAACAACACCGAACGCTCGAAAGGATCGGTTGATTGATTAAAGGCTTCACGCTGTGCGTAATAATAGTCGGCTGTATTGGCATTCTCTGCAAAGAAAATTGGCTTACAAGCCTCAATATAGGCATCCACATTATCTTTGACGATATTAAACAAGTTAATCAAATCAGGATTAATATCTGCCAAAATATAACGTTCAAAATGAGAATTAAGAAAAACAGCGCCCGCGCCAACAAAGGGTTCAATCAAACACTGTTTTCTTTTTGGAAAGACTCGGTTGAGATCGTCCGTTAAACGAAATTTACCGCCCGCCCATTTCAAAAACGGGCGGTGTTTAATTCGAGGTTTCGTTTTGTTATTTTTCGGACGCAACATGAGAGCAATGACAGTTAGTCATGTTGTGTGCAACGCTCAATGGCGTTTAGCACAAGTGATTTGTCAGTATCAGTCGCCACGTAGGCTTGACCAATGGCTTTTAGCAACACAAGACGCAATTTGCCTGCCAGCACTTTTTTATCTCGCATCATATGCGGTAAATAATCGTCTGGTTGCATGGTATCAGGCGAAACGGTCGGCAAATTAGCACGTGCTAAAAGCTTTTCTAAACGTGCAACATCTTCAAAAGAAAGATCGCCTAATTGTTCAGATAACACGGCTGCCATCATAGTTCCAGCAGCAACAGCTTCACCATGTAACCAGTTTCCGTAGCCTAGATGTGTTTCAATTGCATGACCAAAAGTATGACCGAGATTTAATAATGCACGATCACCTTTTTCAGTTTCATCGCGCGCGACAACATCGGCTTTGATTTGGCAGCAACGCGCAATACAATGCTGCAGTGAATGTTGATTTAACGCGACTAATTCATCAATATGTGCTTCAAGCCATTCAAAAAAGGCATAATCTAAAATCGCCCCATATTTAATGACTTCCGCAAGTCCCGCATTCACTTCACGTTTTGGCAAGGTATTGAGTGTAAGGGTGTCAATGATCACCGTAGAAGGTTGATAAAACGCCCCAATCATATTTTTGCCTAACTCATGATTAACGGCAGTTTTGCCACCAACAGAAGAATCCACTTGGGCTAATAATGTGGTAGGAATTTGAATAAAACGCACACCACGCTGATAACTTGCTGCAGCAAAACCTGCTACATCACCAATCACGCCACCACCTAATGCAACAATCGTGGTATCTCGCCCATGATTATGCTTTAAAAGTGCGGTAAAAATGAGGTTTAAAGACTCTAACGTTTTATATTTTTCGCCATCAGGCAATAATACCGATTCAACCTGACAACCTATTTTTTCTAACGTTTCTGTAACGGGCTCAAGATAATATTGTGCGACGGTTGGATTAGTCACAATCATCACTTTATTCCCTTTCTTCAGCGGATAGCAGCTTTCATCTTTAAGCAACCCTTCGCCAATATAAATAGGATAACGACGTTCTTTTAATTCAACATTTACGCACAACATTTTAAATCCTTAGAGTGAACCGTTTAAGCCGTTTAGATTATCAATTAAATCAACAATTTGATTAACCATTACTTTGGCATTTTGCTCATCTGTTGGTAAGGTGATATCAGCAATTTCTTCGTATAACGGATTGCGTACTTTGGCTAAATCTTCCAACACTTGGCGTGGATCATCTGTCCCTTGTAATAAAGGACGTTTTTTATCACGTTGCGTACGTTGATATTGTTTATCTACTGAGGTTTCTAAATAAATCACAATACCACGAGCAGAAAGATAATTACGATTCTCTTTTGACATCACTGCTCCCCCACCAGTGGAGAGCACAACGCCTTGTAATTGGGTTAATTCATTGATAATGCGCTCTTCACGCTTACGAAAACCTTCTTCGCCTTCTAAATCAAAAATCCAGCTAATGTCCGCGCCCGCACGTTCCTCAATTACTGCATCTGAATCGACAAAGTCCATATTCAATTGTTGCGCAAGCTGACGGCCAATAGTGCTTTTACCTGCGCCCATCGGTCCTACTAAAAAAATATTACGTTTTTCAGCCATTGTTATTCTTCTAACTTACTTAAATAATGTTCAAATTAATCTTTCCTAATAAAAACTGGCCACCTGAAAAAATGGTAGCCCGAAAGATCACCCAAAAAATAATGAGGATTATCGCAATAAATCCCCCTATGTTTCAACCTTTAGCAGGAATTTATTTTAAAGAGAGGTCAGTTTTTTAGGGATTTTTATGAATGATAAAGTCAAATAGAGCATTGAGATAAAACATCCTAAAATTTAACCGCACTTTACAAACAAAAAAGGCTATTCAAACGAATAGCCTTTTCTTTTATCTGTTAGTTATTATAGATAACCAAACAAGCTTGTGAAAATGTAACCAAAGATACATGAAGTGATTACACCGATTAAGCCCGGTAAGATAAAGCTGTGGTTAATTACAAACTTACCAATATGGGTTGTACCTGAACGGTCGAATTGGATTGCCGCAAGGTCACTTGGGTAAGTAGGTAAAATGTAGTAACCATAACAAGCTGAAGCAAAGGCTAAGATAACAGCTGGATCAACACCGATACCTAAAGCAAGTGGAACGAATGCAACCAATGCTGCCGCTTGTGAGTTTACGAATTTAGAAATTAATAATAACATCACGGCGTAAGTCCAAGGATGCGCTTTTACCACATCACCTAGTGCAGCTTTCATCATTGGTGTGTGAACGGTAAACATGGTTTCCGCCATCCAAGAAATACCGAATACCGCCACTAACGCAATCATACCTGAACGGAAAATTTCATTTTTACTGATTTTACCTGCATCAGTTTTCGTAAAGATAACAATTAATGCACCCGCTAATAGCATGAAGATTTGAATAACGTGAACCATACTTAAATTCACTTTTTTCTTCGCGGTGTCTTTTAATACGATTGCAGCGTTATCGATAGTTTCAGTTTTATCACCCGCAGTGATCACAACATTGTTATCTTGAGCAGTAATTGTTTGAGCGACTTCACCTTTATCGTTATAAATTGCAACGTTATTGTAGGCTGTTTGTGTTTTCGCTTTGCTGTCTTTAACATCAAGTACTAATGTACCATCTTTTGCTAATGCAACAATTTTACCGTCTTTAACATTGAAAGATTTCACGGCTTTATCGGCAGAAACAATTTCAACCACTTGAGCTGGTGCTGATTTTTCAAAGGCTGGGCGTAAATCTTTAAAGTAACCTAATACCGCTACCACTAAAATTGCACCAAAGAAGATCCACATCGCATTCCAGCTAGATTGTGGTAATTTTTTATCTAATAATGATGTGCTATCACCATAAACATATTTTTTGAATTCTGGATCTTTTAATTTCTCTTGGAATTCTGGGTCTTTATCTAAATCTTTACCGCGGAACCAGCTGAAAATACCGATAGCCAATACACCGCAAAGGGTTGAAGGCACGGTAATTTTTAATAAATCTAAATAACCATCAAAACCTGCTAATGGGGTCTTAGCATTCACTAAGAATGTGGTTAAAGTTACTACTGCCACAGAAACAGGTGACGCAATGATACCCATTTGAGAAGCAATTGAACTTGCCGCCATTGGACGTTCAGGACGAATATCATTTTTGATCGCGATATCATAGATGATTGGTAACATGGTATAAACCACGTGTCCTGTACCACATAAAATAGTTAAGAAACAAGTGACGAATGGTGCCAAAATACTGACATATTTCGGGTTACGACGAAGCATTTTCTCCGCAATTTGTAACATGACATCTAAACCACCACTGGCTTGTAATGTTGCCGATGTCACTACCACCGCAAGGATAGTTAGCATTACATCGATAGCTGGCTTACCTGGTTCAATACCAAAGCCGAAAACAAGAACAATTAAGCCTACCCCACCGAGCATACCCAGTGCGATACCACCTTTTTTTGCCCCGTAAAACAAACAGATAAGAACAATAACAAGCTGAATAGCAAACTGGCTACCTTCACCTAGGTTCATTAGAAAATCCATAAGATACTCCGAATCATTTTATGGTTAATTAGAAAAAAATTTTGATCGAATACTAGCATCAAAATTAACTCATAATAAGTACTTTTAAGGTAAATCTTGTTTTAAATCAAAAAATAAAGGGACTTAATAATAAAAGCAAATCTGAGAAAGATTAAAAAAGGAAAGTGCGGTCAGAAATTTAAGAGATTTAGATATATCTTGTTTTATTTGAAGATAAAGAATTTAGAAAAGAAATTTAAAGAAAAAAATTAGGCGACCTAAAAGATCGCCCAACTTAAAAATTACTGATTGTTTTGAACGTAGTCAATCGCAGATTGAACAGTTGTGATTTTTTCAGCTTCTTCATCAGGAATTTCGATATCGAATTCTTCTTCTAAAGCCATTACTAATTCAACTGTATCTAAAGAGTCCGCACCTAAATCTTCAACGAAAGAAGCTTCTGGTTTTACGTCTTCTTCTTTAACACCTAATTGTTCAACGATGATTTTTTTCACGCGTTCTTCAATACTCATTTGTTTTTCCTATTGTTGTTTTAACTCATTTAAGAGCGGTTAGTGTATGCATTTTTGATAAAGTTGCAACTATTTCTTAGGTGGTCGCACCACAAAAAAACAGGCAATGTAAAAACACATACAGAGAAAAAGTTACATTGCGATTGGGATTTTATCATTAACTAAACTGCTTTGCTATATTTTATAGACAAAATCCCATATATATCTCCCCCAAAGGGTTAGCTCATATATAAGCCACCATTCACATGTAATGTGGTACCCGTAATATAAGCTGCATCGTCAGAAGCTAAAAACGCTACCGCTTTTGCGATATCTTTTGGCTCACCTAAACGACCAGCTGGGACATTACCAAGAATACCTGCTTTTTGTTCTTCAGTAAGCACTTCAGTCATATCTGTTGCGATAAAGCCGGGTGCTACAACGTTTACGGTAATGCCACGTGATGCCACTTCTTTCGCTAAACCTTTAGAGAAACCAATCAAGCCTGCTTTTGCTGCACAATAGTTAGATTGACCTGGGTTACCCATTGAGCCCACCACTGAACCGATAGTAATGATACGACCGAAACGTTTTTTCATCATGGAGCGCAACATTGCTTTAGAAAGATGGAATACAGAGGTTAAGTTGGTTTGCATAATATCGAACCATTCTTCATCTTTCATACGCATTAATAAGTTATCGCGTGTGATACCTGCGTTATTCACGAGAATATCAATATCGCCAAATTGTTCTTTAATTTGCTCTAATACGGCATCAATACTTTCTTTGTCTGCCACATTTAATACTAAACCTTTACCTTTATCACCAAGGTAAGCAGAAATGGTATCAGCACCTTTTTCAGAGGTTGCGGTACCAATTACAAATGCACCTTTTGATGCTAATTCTTCTGCAATTGCGCGGCCAATACCACGTGTTGCACCTGTCACTAATGCGATTTTATTTTGCATTTTTAATCCCCTTTTATGCTAATAATGCTTCAACAGCATCTAATGATGCCACATCGTTTACTGATGTTGCTTGTAATTCTGCCACGATACGTTTTGTTAAACCGTTTAATACTTTACCTGGGCCGATTTCAACTAAAACCTCTACACCATCTTGTGCCATTTTCTCAACGGTTTCAGTCCAACGAACTGGGCTATATAATTGGCGAATAAGTGCGGTACGAATTTCTGCACTTTCTGTTTCCGCTTTAACATCTACGTTGTTTAATACTGGTGTTGCTGGCGCATTAAGCGTAATCCCTTCAAGTGTTACAGCTAATTGATCAGCAGCTGGTTTCATTAATGCACAATGTGAAGGAACACTTACCGCTAATGGTAAAGCACGTTTTGCGCCCTCTTCTTTACATAATGCAGCAGCACGTTCAACTGCCTCTTTCGCTCCAGCAATGACTACTTGACCTGGTGAGTTAAAGTTTACTGCAGAAACCACTTCACCTTGCTCTGCTTGTTTACATGCATTGATAATCGCTTCATTGTCTAAACCAATAATCGCATACATTGCACCAGTACCTTCTGGTACTGCTTGTTGCATTAATTTACCGCGCAATTCGACTAATTTAATCGCATCTTTAAAATCAATGACACCTGCACAAACTAATGCTGAATATTCACCTAAACTGTGGCCAGCCATCACGCTTGGTTGTAATTGTGGGTATTTTTCTTGCCATACACGGAAGATCGCAACGGATGCCGCTAATAATGCCGGCTGAGTTTGCCAAGTTTTATTCAATTCTTCTGCCGGACCTTGTTGAACCAAGTTCCATAAATCATAGCCAAGCGCTTCTGATGCTTGTTTAAACGTCTCAGTGACTACCGGATATTCGTTAGCAAGATCAGCTAACATACCAACAGCTTGAGAACCTTGTCCTGGAAAAACCATTGCGAATTTTTTCATGTTTTCTTCCTATTTCTTCATCGTTTAAATGTTGAAAGTGCGGTCAAATTTAACCGCACTTTTAAAATTCTGTCGGGATTCTAACAAATTAATTAGAATCGCACCAATGCTGAACCCCAAGTCCAACCACCGCCAAAAGCTTCGAGTAAAAGCAATTGACCGCGTTGAATTCGACCATCTCGCACTGCTTCATCTAAAGCTGTTGGTACAGTCGCCGCACTGGTATTGGCTGTACGATCAAGCGTTACCACCACTTGCGACATATCCATCTCTAATTTTTTCGCTGTCGCAGTGATAATACGTAAATTCGCTTGATGTGGCACAAGCCAGTCAATATCTGTTTTTTGGAGATTATTGGCTGAAAGGGTTTCTTCCACTACATTAGAAAGCTCACGTACCGCTAATTTAAAGGTTTCATTACCTTGCATTTCAATATAACCAGATTTCTCCACACCACGTTCTGCTTGTGGAAGTAGCAATGCCGCATTGTTATCTGGCGATGCATGTAAATGCGTTGAAATAATGCCTTCTTGCTCTGATGCCTCTAAGATCACCGCACCCGCACCATCACCAAATAACACGACAGTGCTACGATCGGTTTCATCTAATTTACGCGAGTTAAGATCCGCACCAATAACAAGAGCTTTTTTCACGCTACCTGAACGAATAAATTTATCCGCTACGCCTAAAGCATAAACAAAACCGGTACAAGCTGCCGCTAAATCAAAAGAAATCGCATCTTCAATACCTAATAAACCTTGAACTTGGCAAGCTGAACTTGGATAAGCGTGAGAACCACTGGTTGTCGCAACGATAATCAACTCAATTTCTTGAGGATCAAGATTGGCCATTTCAAGTGCTTTTTTAGCTGCTTCACATCCCATTGTTGCGACAGTTTCATCTGTTGCAGCAATACGACGTTCACGAATGCCAGAACGTGTCACGATCCATTCATCTGAAGTATCAACCATTTTTTCCAAATCCGCATTGGTACGAATATGGCTCGGCAAATAGCTACCGGTGGATAAAATTCTACTATTCATCATATCAAAACTTATTAATTAATAACGTTGTAAACCCGCCAAGATTTTTTGTGGAATTTGCAAACGAGCTTGTAAAGCTGCATCTGCAATTGCACGAGCAAATGCATCCACATTTGCGCTGCCATGGCTTTTCACCACAACAGCCGTTAATCCGAGTAAAGATGCCCCATTATATTCATCTGGGTTAATGCGTTTCAAGCGATGATAAGCATCCTTAAAGAAAAAACGCAGAATAAATTTGGCAAATGATTTAAAAATAGGCTGTTTTTCTTTTCCTTTCAGAAGAGATAACAGATTCTTAGCTGCCCCTTCAAGGGTTTTTAATGCAATATTTCCCGAAAACCCATCACTCACGATCACATCAGCCACACCATTTAATAAAAAGTTACCTTCAATAAAGCCGGTATAATTAAGTGCGGTCGATTTTTCTAATAAATTCGCGGCTTCACGAATGGATTGATGTCCTTTAATTTCTTCCACACCAATATTGAGTAAGGCAATACGTGGATAAACTAAGTTCAATCGGTTTTCGGCAAAGATCGAGCCCATGACGGCAAATTCATAAAGATTTTGAGCAGAACATTCTACGTTTGCGCCTAAATCTAACATCACGGTTTTATCACCCGTCATCGACGGTAATAAGGATACCAACGCTGGGCGTTGAATTCCTTCTAAAGGCTGTAAGAGTACCTTTGACAATCCCATCAATGCGCCCGTATTTCCTGCGCTCACACAACCTTGTGCCTCTCCTTTCTGAACCATTTCAATAGCTAAACGCATCGACGTGCCTTTGCTATGACGCAATGCATGAGAAATACCTTGATTGTTATCAATAGTCTTTGTGCAATGATGAATTTGAATACGTTCTAAAAGGGAAGAAGGTGCATTTTCCAGTAAAGGGGAAATTTGTTGGCTATCGCCAAACAGCACTAAAGAGAGCATTGGATCTGCTTCCAACGCTGAAAGAGATGCGGGGATAGTAATACGGGGACCAATGTCCCCGCCCATCACATCTAACGCTAAGGTTAGACGGTTCAAGTGAATACCTTATAAGTAAAATTACTTATTGATCACTTTGCGACCACGGTAGTAACCGTCAGCAGTTACGTGGTGGCGTAAGTGAGTTTCACCGCTTGCTTTATCCACTGATACTGCAGCAGTAGTTAATGCATCGTGTGAACGACGCATATCACGACGTGAACGAGATTTTTTGTTTTGTTGAACAGCCATTGGCTATACTCCTAAATTTAATTTACTTTTGCTTTAAATTAGCTAATACAGCGAACGGGTTCGGTTTTTTTGCCAATTCTTCAGGCAATTCGCCAAAAACCTGTTCGTGCGCGGACACTTCACAGTGTTCAGATGAATGCATTGGGACAAGCGGTAGAGCTAAAATAAGTTCGTCTTCCACTGCACCAAGTAAATCTATTTCACCAAACTCATTAAATTCGATTGGCTCATAAATTTCCGGCAAGTCATCAGCCTGATCCCAATTAGCCACTGGACTATACATAAAATGACATTCCAATGTTTGTTTGAATGGTTCGCCACAACGTTGACAGTCTAATTCGACATCAACTTGTACTTGCCCTTTCATCACCACTAATTTTTGTGGATCAATATAAAACGATAATGTTACCTGTGCATCGCTGAGCACTTTCCCCGTAGATTCAGCTAAACGCACTAACTGACTAGCGGTATAATAACCATCATAATCAATTCTTTGTTGAGCGTCTTTAACTGGATCAACGGTTAGGGGTAGTTTTACCTTTTGCATAGGGTGCGAATATTACCTGTTGTCAATAAAATAGTCAAAGGAAATTCGCACTAATTATGAGAAAAGTTCAATCTCTATCTAAACTCTCTCAAGATTTACACCTTTGCAAAGTGCGGTCATTTTTTCCTGTGTTTTACTCGGCATGCTCACTCAAGAAGCCACCACTTTGGTGTTTCCAAAGGCGAGCATAAAGTCCATTTTGTTCGAGCAATTCTGCGTGAGTCCCTTGCTCGACAATTTGCCCTTTATCTAACACGATTAAACGATCCATTGCTGCAATAGTGGATAAACGGTGAGCGATGGCAATAACCGTTTTATTTTCCATCATCTTGTCGAGACTTTCCTGGATCGCCACTTCCACTTCGGAGTCTAGCGCACTGGTCGCTTCATCCAACAGTAAAATTGGCGCATCTTTTAACATGACACGCGCAATGGCAATACGCTGGCGTTGTCCACCCGACAGTTTCACTCCTCGTTCACCGACATG
>CAJMPC010000051.1:0-9926 GCA_905215245.1 uncultured bacterium
GACTGGCTGGATAAAGACTCGCGAGTAAACTTAATACCAATGCCGCCACGAGAACTAATACAACATCGAACCAATGTAATTCACTTGGTAAGAAATCAACGAAATAGATGCCATCTGATAACAGTTTTTTACCGAGTAATGTCTCGATGCCTTGAATAATCGGCGTGAGATTCAGTGCAAGTACGACACCTAACACGATACCAATCAAACATCCTTTCATTCCTGCAAGCAAACCATACCAAATAAAGATCTGCTTAATAAAAACATTATTTGCTCCCAAGGTTCGCATAATCGCAATATCACCTTGCTTATCTTTTACCGCCATAATTAAGGTTGAAACGATATTAAAACACGCCACCCCAATTACAAGCACCATGGCGATATACATCACTGTACGGATAAGCTGAATATCACGATACATATAGCCAAATTTTGCCACCCAGTTTTGAATATAAAGCAGTTGCGGATAATCATTCAGCATCGAATAATCCATGTCTTGTACTTTAAATGGATCATCCACTTTCAATTCAACACCGGTGATTTGATCTTCGCGATACCCCATTAATTCTTGTGCTTGAGGCAATGCCAGTAAGGCATAACTGTGGTCTAACTGACCATCTAAACGCAAAATAGCGGTCACTTGAACACGCTCACGATTAGGTTGAGCCATTTGATCTTCGCCATTCGGTTGAGAGATTAATAACGACACCCAATCGCCTGCTTTAACATCTAACTCTTTGGCAATACCAGAGCCTAGCACCAATCCACCTTCTTCTGCGAATTTCTGCCAGCCATTACCTTCCACAAACTTACCAAGAGAACTCACTTGATCTTCAGCTTGTTTATCGACCCCTTTCACTTGAACGACTTTGAGTTTATTGCCATTTTCAACTAAGGCAGTAAAACTCACAAAAGGTGAAAGTGCGGTAATTTTTTTGTTTGTTTTTAGACGTTCAGCTAACTTTTGCCAATGGTTTAATGTGGCTTCATTGCCCTGTCGATTTACTGTGATTTCTGTATGCGGCACCACAGCCAAAATACGTGAATTTAATTCACGCTCAAAACCATTCATGGCACTTAATCCGACAATCAATACCGCTACGCCAAGGGCGATACCAATAGCAGAGAATTTTGAAATTAACGCTACCAACGGATTCTTTTGCTTACCTCGTTGATAACGCCAACTAATGAAAAAAGGCGTATTCATTATGCACCTTCCTTCAAAATACCGTCTTGCATAGTTAAGCAACGAGACAGTTTTTGTGCCAATGACATATCATGTGTCACCAATAAAAACGCAATGTTTTGTTCTGCATTCAAGGTTTGAATCAACTCAAAAATACTTTCTGTGGTTTTATGATCCAAGTTACCGGTTGGTTCATCGGCCAAGACAAGAGCAGGATTATTCACCAATGCACGGGCAATCGCCACTCGTTGACGTTCACCGCCCGAAAGTGCAGATGGACGATGAGTAATGCGATGACTTAAGCCTACTGCACCCAATATTTTTTCAGCACGATCTTTTGCTTCTGTTTTATTCTGACGACCAATTAACATCGGCATCATCACATTTTCCAATGCGGTAAAATCTGCCATTAAATGGTGAAATTGATACACAAACCCTAGATTTTGGTTACGTAATTTAGCCAATTCACTTTCAGAAGCTTTCTGTAAGGATTGTCCTTTAATAAACACCTCTCCGCTACTTGGTTGATCTAAACCGCCCAAGGTGTGTAATAAGGTACTTTTTCCTGAACCAGAACTCCCCACAATCGCCACTAATTCTTGTGGTTTCATAGCAAAGCTTACGCCTTTTAATACTTGAGTTTGGTTCTCGCCTTCTTGGTAAAATTTATTAATATTTTGGCATTCTAATAAATAGTTATTCATATTTTACTCATAACGTAATGCTTCCGCCGGCTCAGTTTTCGCCGCATGATAAGCAGGATAAATGGTTGATAACAAAGATAACAATAAAGAAAAGGCAATCACAATAATGACTTGCAGAGGCTCAATGGATGTTGGCAAGAAAACACCGTTCGGATTGACCGCACTTAAAATTGCCCCAAGGTTTAAGGTGATTAATACACCCAGTACAGCACCAATCAATGTGCCCACTAGCCCCACCAATAAACCTTGATAAATAAAGATCGAACGCACTTGTGATTTAGTCACACCTTGCGTTTGCAAAATAGCGATTTCCCCTTGTTTATCCACCACCATTAAACTTAATGAGGTCACGATATTCGAAATCGCAACAACAATAATTAAGCTAATCAACAAGCCCATCATATTTTTTTCCATACGGACCGCTTGGAAAAACTCCCCTTTTTGGACACGCCAATCGCTGATATGGCTCTCTTTGAAATAGGTTGGCAATTCTGTGATTTGGAAAGGATCATCTAGGAATAAACGATAGCCTTGTGCCTCACCTGGTTGAATGCGCATTAGGCGACCAATATCTGCTAAATTAGCAAAAACTTCATAGCCTGACGCTTCACCATAATCATAGTAAAGCTCGCTCACCGTAAATAAACGCTGCATCGGCACGCGACCAAATGGGGTGTATTGGCTGTTTTCCGTAATCATCAAACGAACCTTATCACCCACTGCTAAGCCTAATTTTTGCGCTAATTTATCGCCCATAATTAACTTAAACTCACCTTGCGGTAAAAGTTGATTAAATTGGCTAGGATCGAAACCTTCCAGTAAAGGATCATCTGAAAAAGACTGAATACCAATTACTTGTCCTGCACTCACGCCTTTTGCTGTTTGAAACACAACATTTGTCGTATTAATTGGCACGGCTTTTTGCACAAAGTGCGGTGTATTTTCAAACGTTTTTTCTGCTGAAATAGGCGCTTCTTGGCTTATGATCGCGTGTGGAATGCTCGAAAGCACCTGCTGTTTTTGATGGCCTTCTAATCCATTCATGACAGAAAGCACAATAATCAACGCCATCACACCTAATACGATGCCAAAGCTTGCTAAATTAGCAACAAGTCGCCCAAAACGATCAGCGCTTTTAGCGCGCCAATATCGCAGGGCGACGTATAAAGAAATAGGTAAATTCATTATTTTTGATTTAATTGTTGAACGAAATCTTCGATATTTTGCGTCACTTTTTTCGTTAGCGTGGTTACCGCGCTATCACTCGCCCAAGCAATATGAGGTGTGATAATTAAATTCGGCATCGTTTTCGCTAATTCAATCAGTGGATTGTTTTTCTCTGGTGGTTCTTTCACTAACACATCTAATGCAGCACCACCTAATTGTCCTGATTTTAATGCGTCACAAACTGCTTTCTCATCAATCAATGGACCACGACCAGTATTGATTAAATATGCACCTTTCTTACAAAGTGACAAGGTTTCTTGATTGATTAAATTTTTAGTTGTTTCAGTCAATGCACAATGCAATGTCAGAATATCGGCCTGTTTTAGCACCTCTTCAAAAGGTGTGTAACCTTCACGGCAAGTTGTCGCATTTCGATGTTCAGCATAAAGGACCTTCATGCCTAAAAGTTCTGCTAAACGCCCTACTTCTGTACCTAAACAGCCTTTTCCAAACACACCTAACGTTGAACCTTTAACATCTGTAATGGGATAATCAAAATAACAGAACTGTTTACTCTCAGTCCATTTGCCAGTTATTTGATCGCGTTGCCAGCCAGCCAAGCTGTGTTTTAACGCAAAAATCATCCCTAATACATGTTCAGGTACCGTTGTGGCAGAATAACCCGTCACATTCTTAACCGTCACACCTAATTCTTTTGCTGCATCTAAATCTACGTTATTGGTGCCTGTTGCGGTGATAGCAATGAGTTTTAATTTAGGTAGTTGTTGCAACACCTCACGGCTTAAAATCACTTTACTGGTGATAATAATATCCGCGTCTTTTGCTCGCTCAATAGTTTGCTCCGCAGAAGTATATTCATACTCTACCCAGTTATGCGGAAAGCTTGGACGAGGAATAGGAATATGTTTTGGAATTGCCGTGCTGTCTAAAAATACGATATTCATTGTTATCTCCTTTTACAGAACAAAAGTGCGGTCAAAAACAACGCTGTTTTCAACCGCACTTCTCTATTAGATAGACGTATCCAATTCAGGGAAAGATTTCACTAAATCATCAATGGCTTTCATCTGTGAGACAAAACCTTCTAATGCCGAAAGTGGCAATGCAGAAGGGCCATCACATTTTGCTTGATTTGGATTTGGGTGAGCTTCTAAGAATAAGCCTGCAATGCCAATTGCTAAACCAGAACGGGCTAATTCGGTCACTTGTTCACGACGACCGCCTGAAGCAGCACCAAACGGATCACGACATTGTAATGAATGAGTCACGTCAAAAATAATTGGACTTCCTTTCGACACTTTTTTCATTACGCCGAAGCCTAACATATCCACCACTAAATTATCGTAACCGAAGTTTGAACCACGATCACAAAGGATAATTTTATCGTTACCACATTCTTCAAACTTATCGACGATGTTCCCCATTTGACCTGGGCTTAAGAATTGTGGTTTTTTCACGTTAATTACCGCACCCGTTTTTGCCATAGCTTCAACTAAATCGGTTTGTCGAGCCAAGAATGCCGGTAACTGAATCACATCCACCACATCAGCAACAGGCTGACATTGATAAATTTCGTGCACATCGGTAATCACTTTCACGCCAAAGGTTTCTTTTATCTCTTGGAAAATTTTTAAACCTTCTTCCATGCCTGGACCACGGTAAGAATGAATTGAAGAACGGTTAGCTTTATCGAAAGATGCCTTAAAAACATAAGGAACGCCCAACTTTTCAGTCACTTTCACGTAAGCTTCACAAACTTGCATCGCCATATCGCGACTTTCAAGCACGTTCATTCCGCCGAAAAGTACAAAAGGTTTGTCATTTGCGACATCAATATTGCCAATTTTTACAATTTTATTTTGCATAATATTTCCTTTTTAATGGATGGCATTGGCATCTTTCAATGCTTCGCCTTTCAGTTCTAAAAGTTGAGTTTTTAACAGAGAAGAAGTGGGATCATTCGGACATTGATCCACAAAATATTCCAAATCCTCAATGGCAGAAGGATAAGCGCCCATTTGCGCCAACACTAAGCCACGATCACGAATATCATAAGGATCTTTTCTTCCTGCTAACAAGAATTGGATATAATTAAAAGCCAAATCGTTTTGTTCTTCACGAATTAAGGCATTCTTGGCGAGCTGACGGAAACGTGCGGTCAGCATCGGAATATCTGCTCGAGCTAAATCTTCAGGTTGAATTTGAGCCCCAAAACCAAAGGCACCTTCATAGAGTTTTTTCAATTCATCCACTGAAATATATTTTCCGCTCCAAGGATCAATAAATGCTACTTCACCCTCTACTTCTGCACGTAAAATCAGTTGAGTCGGGAAATTCACCGGATAAATCGGCAATTTTAAACTTGCAGCCAAATAAAGGATTAAAGCACCAAGACTCACCGGCATGCCTTCATGCTCTTCTAAAATATACGGAAGGTATAAATTGCGAGCATAGAAATAATTATCCGCATCGCAATGAAATCCCCAATCACCGTAAAATAGCTGTAATAATTGATGAATTTTAGCTTTATCATCCCATTCTTCTGGAATAGCTTGGCGAGCTCTACGCACTAAGCTACCCACAAGCCCTCTTATACGAGGCTCATCAAGTTGCTCTTTCTCACAAATGCTCAGATAAAAATGAGTCAGTTCAGCATATAAGGCTTTTTGATCGTATTTCATTACCGCTTCCAATATCCCAACGTTACGCGCTCATTGTCGCCATAATCCCGTATGGTTGCAACCCCTTGCCAATGATTTTGCCAGAAAATTGACCGCACTTCTTCGCCCTGTTTCCAGCCGTGCTCTAACAATAAATAGCCGTTATCTTTTAAATGTACTGGTGCGTACTCAATAAGATGACGTAAATCAGCTAAACCGTTTTCGCCCGCCACCAACGCTGAACGAGGCTCGAAACGCACATCACCTTGGAAAAGATGTTCATCGGTTTCATCAATATAAGGCGGATTACTGACGATAATATCAAACTGCCCTTCAACATGTTCAAACCAACGACTCTGCAAAAATTGTACCTTGAGCTGATTTTTTTCTGCATTGGATTGCGCTAATTTGACGACTTCTGGCATCAAATCAACACCAATAACATCCAATTGAATATGCTTTTTTTGACAAATAGGAGAAAGCTCAGAAGCCAACGCCAAAGCAATGGCACCCGTGCCAGTGCCAAGATCGAGAATACGAAAGTGCGGTGGATTTTCTTCCAGTTTTTCTAACGCAATTTGCAATGCTTTTTCTACGAGAATTTCGGTATCAGGACGAGGAATTAATGTTCCTTCAGATACATTTAAAGGCAAGGACCAGAATTCTTTTTCACCGAGGATATAAGCGATAGGTTCACCTTTTAAACGACGATCTAAAAGTGCGGTCAATTTTAACCGCACTTTTTCATCAATTTCCGTTTCATCGAAAGCTAAAATTTGCGTCCTTGATTTGCCCGTTGCGTGTTGCAGTAGCACTAACGCATCAACTTTGCCATTCTCTGTCGGATTTACCTGATTTAAGGCTTGCGCAGCATCGGCAAGCCATTGTTGATAGGTCATTAATTACTCTCAGATAACGCCGCTAATTGATCAGCTTGATATTCAGTGATAATCGGTTGAATAAGCTCGTCAATTTTGCCGTTCATCACTTCATCTAAGCGATAGAGCGTTAAGTTGATACGGTGATCTGTTACGCGACCTTGTGGGTAGTTATAAGTACGAATTTTATCTGAACGATCACCTGAACCTAATAAGTTACGGCGAGTATCGGCTTGCTCTGCGGCTTGACGTTCTTGCTCCGCTTGAACAATACGTGAAGCCAATACCGACATCGCTTTAGCTTTATTTTTATGTTGTGAACGCTCATCCTGACATTCCACCACAATACCTGTTGGAATGTGGGTAATACGTACCGCAGAGTCTGTTGTATTAACGTGCTGACCACCCGCACCAGATGAACGATAAGTATCAATACGTAAATCTGCTGGATTGATTTCCGGCATTTCAGATTCAGGCAATTCAGGCATAACCGCAACAGTACAGGCTGAAGTATGAATACGACCTTGGCTTTCTGTTTTTGGTACACGCTGTACACGGTGGCCGCCTGATTCAAATTTTAACTGACCGTACACGCCATCACCGCTTACTTTAACGATGACTTCTTTATAACCGCCCTGCTCGCTTTCATTTGCGCTGAGCATTTCAACACGCCAGCGTTTACTTTCTGCATAACGGCTGTACATACGGAATAAATCGCCGGCAAAGATACCTGCTTCATCACCACCTGTTCCGGCACGAATTTCTAAATAGCAGTTATATTCATCATTTGGATCTTTCGGTAATAAAAGAATTTGAAGTTGTTGCTCCACTTCTTCAATTTCGGCTTTGGATTCTTCAATTTCCATTTCTGCCATTTCTTTCATTTCAGGATCATCTAACATCAATTCTGCTTCAGCAATGTTAGTGTTAAGCTGATTCCAACGATTAAAACATTTCACCACATCTTCAAGTTGTGAATATTCTTTAGAATACGCACGGAATTTATCCTGATCCGAAATCACCGACGCATCGCCTAGCAATGCCTCTAATTCTTCATAACGTTCTTTTAAACTTTCAAGTTTTGCAATAATAGAATCTTTCATATTTTTATAAAGTTAAAGCCAAAAATAAAATCGGCCTATTTTAGCCGATTTTAAGGAAAATTGACAGACGCAAAATCTGCCTAAAAATGACCGCACTTTAGATGCGAGTAACATCAAATTTCTCTAAATCAATTCGATCTTCTGTGCCATAAAATTGAGCCAAGGCATGACGCAAGGTTTCGGCACGTTTTGGTAAGCCTTTTTCTGCATAGGTTTTCACTTGTTCATACACCGCTTGCTTAAATGGCTGCGTATCGCCTGGATTGCCATTCAAATTATCCGTACTGGCAAAATAACGAAACCCTGCCGCAGTGGCTAAAATCCATTCCAAAGCTTGAGGTTTCACTTCAACCTTTTCAAAATCACGTTGACGTTCTTCCGAACGTCCATCAGGCTCATACCAATAGCCAAAATCTTCTAATTTACGACGCTCTTTCCCCGCCACCAACCAATGGGCAATTTCATGCAATGCACTGCTATAAAAGCCTCTCGCAAAATAAATGACGTTATAAGGCACCTCATCATTTGCAGGAATGTAAATCGGCTCATCCCCACCTTTAACCAATCGCGTATTATATTCTTCTTCAAAACATTGATTAAAAATCGCAATGATATCCTCAAGTTTGTGTTCCATGCTTTCTCCAAATATTTTTATAAATAAAGCCTCTTAAAAGGTTTGAGAATTATCTCATTTTTAATGGCGTTCACAAAGTCTTGGGTAAATAAAAAAGGTGAGCCCAAATGCTCACCTTATAAACTAATACTTAGTAATTATCCGAACACCTTTTCCAAGTGTTCTTGGTAGTCTGTTAAGTATTGTTCTACTTGTGGATTTTTAATCACATCGTTACATAAGAATGTCGGCAGACGGGTCAAGCCGATGAACTCGTTGAGTTTGTGGAAAGGCATGTACACAGCATCTACGCCTTTGCCTTCGAAGAAATCGCCTTCACGGGTGAACGCTTCAATCGGCGCATTCCAAGTAAGTGAGAGCATGTGTTTTTTGCCTTGCAACAAGCCACCTGTGCCGTAGCCTTCAGTCGGATTGACACGATGGCGGCCATCACTGTGGTAAAGCTTGCCGTGTCCCGCGGTTAATACTTCGTCTATGTATTTTTTCACTGTCCAAGGTTCGTGCATCCACCAACCTGGCATCTGCCAAATCACAGCATCCATCCATAAGAATTTTTCGATTTCTGCTTCAACATCGTAACCAGCATCAATCACGGTTTCTTTTACATTGTGTCCAAGTGCGGTCAGAATTTCTTTCGCTTTTTTGTGAAGTGTGTGATTTAACTCACCGTGTGAATGACCAAACGCTTTTCCACCGTCTAGTAATAAAATATTCATCTTTGCTCCTAAAATAAATAATTCAAAAAGGGATTTTATTATGCTGTTTTACTTTATACTTAAAAAGTGCAAAAATAAAAAAACTCTTTTGCGTTAAGCAGAATAATAAAATGAAAACAACTTCTGAAGAATTAACGGTATTTGTACAAGTAGTCGAAAATGGTAGTTTCAGCCGAGCAGCCAAGCAGCTAGCGATGGCAAATTCTGCGGTAAGCCGCGTGGTGAAAAGGCTAGAAGAAAAATTAGGCGTGAACCTAATCAACCGCACCACGCGACAGCTAAGACTAACAGAAGAAGGCTCGCAATATTTTCACCGAGTACAGAAAATTCTGCAAGATATGGCTGCAGCTGAAGCTGAAATGTTGGCAGTGCACGACGTCCCAAAAGGCATACTACGCGTAGATTCCGCTATGCCGATGGTGTTACATCTGCTAGTGCCACTGGCAGCAAAATTCAACGAACGCTATCCACATATTCAACTTTCGCTAGTTTCTTCCGAAGGCTATATAAATCTAATTGAACGCAAAGTCGATATTGCCTTACGAGCTGGTGAATTGGATAATTCTGGGTTACGTGCCCGTCATTTGTTTGATAGCCACTTCCACGTAGTCGCCAGTCCAGAATACTTGGCAAAACACGGCACACCACAATCAACTGAAGATCTTGCCAACCATCAATGTTTAGGCTTCACCGAGCCTACTTTTCTAAATACATGGACAGTTTTCGATGTTCAAGGAAATCCCTATAAAATCTCACCGCACTTTACCGCCAGCAGCGCTGAAATCTTACGGTCATTATGCCTTTCAGGTTGTGGTATCGCTTGCTTATCAGATTTTTTGGTAGACAATGACATAGCT
>CAJMPC010000052.1:0-9806 GCA_905215245.1 uncultured bacterium
GATTTCAGGAAATGTGCCGCATTCTTCTGGTTTGAGTTCCTCTGCTGCTCTTGAAGTAGCGACGGGTAAGTTCTGCCAGCAGCTCAGTGATTTACCTTTAACACATACAGAGATTGCTTTAATTGGTCAAAAAGCTGAGAACAAATTTGTGGGCGCAAATTGCGGGAACATGGATCAATTAATTTCCGCTTTAGGACAAAAAGATCATCTCTTAATGATTGATTGTCGTAGCTTAGAAACACAACCAACGCCTGTGCCGAAAGATGTTGCCGTTATTATTGTGAACTCAAATGTACCGCATGATTTGGTGACAGGTGAATACAACACACGCCGCTGGCAATGTGAGAAAGCCGCAGAATTCTTTGGTGTAAAAGCGTTACGTGATGTGTCAGTAGGAGAATTCCAAAAAAGAGAAGCAGAATTGACCGCACTTAATGCTTTAGTGGCTAAACGTGCACGCCATGTGGTGACTGAAAACCAACGCGTACTTGATGCGGTTGAAGCATTAAAACATAATGATTTAACAAAATTAGGCGAATTAATGGGGCAATCTCACGAATCCATGCGTGATGATTTTGAGATTACCGTGCCACAAATCGATTATCTTGTTGAACTTGCTCAATTAGTGATTGGTAAAACCGGTGGCGCGAGAATGACAGGCGGTGGTTTCGGTGGTTGCATTGTTGCTCTTGCGCCTCATGATAAAGTCGAAGCCGTGCGTAAAATCATTGCCGATAATTATGAAAAACAAACTGGCTTAAAAGAAGATTTCTACGTTTGCACTGCCTCACAAGGGGTGAGTCTATGCTAGAAAAAACGGCGTTAAATGCACCAGATGGACAGCCTTATCAACTTGTTCAACTCACCAATTCAAATGGCATGACTGTGCAATTTATGGATTGGGGAGCCACTTGGCTTTCTTGTAAAGTCCCTGTGAATGGTGAGTTGCGAGAAGTGTTACTCGGCTGCAAAGTGGAAGATTATCCTAATCAAGCAGCTTATTTGGGTGCTAGCGTAGGGCGATATGCGAACCGTATTGCTAACGCCCAATTTGAATTGGGTGAGCGAACAATCCGGCTGGTCGCGAATCAGGGCAAACATCAATTACATGGTGGTAAAGAAGGCTTTGATAAACGCCGTTGGAAAGTCGAAGAGTGCGGTCAGAATTTTGTGCGTTTTTCTCTTGTGTCTCCTGATGGAGATCAAGGTTTTGAAGGTAATGTACAAGTTAATGTGCTTTACACGCTGACCGATGAAAATAGCGTAAAAATTGAATACGAAGCCGAAAGCGATAAAGATACTGCGCTGAACTTAACGAACCACGCTTATTTTAATTTAGAAAATGCCGAGCAGGGCAGTGATGTGCGAAATCACACATTACGCCTTAATGCGGATTTCTATTTACCGGTTGATGGTGAAGGCATCCCAAATTCACCACTTAAGCATGTGGTGAATACCAGCTTTGATTTTCGAGTGGCAAAACCAATTGCACAAGATTTCCAACAAGGCGATCAAGTGGTAACAAAAGGTTATGATCATTCCTTTATCGTCAATAAAGCATGGCAAAAATCTTGCGTATTATTGACTTCCCCTAATGAAGATTTAAGCCTTGAAGTGCTCACATCCCAAGCCGCGTTACAGGTTTATACGGGAAACTATCTTGCAGGCACTCCAACTCGTGAAGGTGGCACTTATCAAGATTTCAGCGGCATAGCCCTTGAAACCCAATGCCTTCCCGATACCCCAAACCATCCCGAATGGCAAAATTATGGCGGTATTCAAAAAGCTGGTGAACGCTATTACCAGTGGACTGAATTTAGGTTTAATTTAAATAGTTAGACTATTTTATAATCTTATTAGATACAGATGATATAGTTCAACTTAACCAAGGTTTCAATAATATTATGAAAAAATTAATCTTATTTATAGCGATTCTGTTATCTGGATGTTCGGCTCATGATATTGCGTTGTCAATAGATAATGCTAGAGCCAAGCTGAGAACAGCAACATCAGGCCTTAATCAAATTAACTATGGTTCTAAAGGTGTAATTTCTGATTCAGTTAAAAAAATATGTGCTTCTGATAAAGAGAATTATGTTACAGGTTTAATTACAGTTGAGGGCGTGCCAGTTCAATTTAATTCTCCAGAGTTCCTATTAATTACCCGTTATTACGGTGTTTTGCCTGGTGATTACATGGAAACAATTGAATATCAAAAAAGAGCATTTCTTTTAACAAAAGTTGAGGAAAATATTTATATTTTCAGTGATATAGGAAAAGAGCATGGATCTTACTATTATGAGTGGGCGAAAGAAAGAATTGAGAAACATCAGAAGGTTGAAATGCAAGGAATAATAAGTGACGTGTATCATCGAGATAAAGGTTGTCTTTTAATTCTTTCAGATATAGCTATTACGAAGGATTAATATTCTAAAGTTTTGTGGTTATTTGTTTAAGAGCGGTTAAAAATCACCCTGTTTTTAACCGCACTTTATTTTCAGCCATTTAGCTTAAGTTTTTTGCGATTTTTGTCAAAATATGCTACTTTTTACGCAGTCAATCCGACAGTAACACATTTAATTTTATGAACGAAGAACATTCGAGTAATCAAACCGAAACAACTAAAAAATCTTTTTTCCAGTCACTTATAGGCCGCTTTTTCCAAGGTGAGCTGAAAAACCGTGAAGAACTCGTGGAAGTGATTCGCGATTCAGAACAAAACGATTTAATCGATCAAAACACTCGTGAAATGATTGAAGGGGTAATGGAAATCGCCGAGCTTCGTGTGCGCGATATCATGATTCCACGCTCTCAAATCGTATTTATTGAATCGAATCAAGATCTCGATGCCTGTTTGAATACGATTATAGAATCTGCTCACTCGCGTTTTCCTGTGATTGCAGATACGGATGACCGCGATAATATTGAAGGTATTTTGCACGCAAAAGATTTGCTTAAGTTTTTACGTGAAGATGCGGAAGAGTTCGAACTGTCCAAGTTGTTACGTCCAGTTGTGATTGTGCCGGAAAGTAAACGTGTCGATCGTATGCTAAAAGATTTTCGTTCTGAGCGTTTCCATATGGCGATCGTGGTGGATGAGTTTGGTGCGGTATCAGGTTTGGTGACTATCGAAGATATTCTCGAACAAATTGTGGGTGATATTGAAGACGAGTTCGATGAGGAAGATGTCGCAGATATTCGTCAGCTTTCTCGCCATACTTATGCGGTGCGAGCACTAACAGATATTGATGATTTTAATGCACAATTTAATACGCATTTCGATGATGAAGAAGTGGATACCATTGGCGGTTTAATCATGCAAGCCTTTGGGTATTTGCCTAAGCGCGGTGAAGAAATCACCTTAGAAAATATTCAATTTAAAGTGACTTCTGCCGATAGTCGCCGTTTAATTCAGGTACGCGTAACCGTGCCGGATGAACATTTATCGGATATGGAAGGCGTGGAAGAACAAGCTGAGTAAGTTATTCAGTTTGACCGTATTCTTAGCCCCCTCTTTGCTAAAGAGGGGGAATATTTTTTTGTAGTATTGATAAAATGAATAAATTAGTCGTTTATCTTATAGCCCTGATTTCTGGTGTGATTGGCGTATTTGCCTTTTCACCGTTTGATTATTGGGGATTAGCCTATGTATCCTTAGGCGGATTGCTTTTTGTGGCGAAAAATGCCAAAAAATCAACCGCACTTTTTGCCACCTTTTTGTGGTCGATGGGCTTTTTCTGTTTTGGTGTAAGTTGGTTGAATGTCAGCATTCATCAATTTGGTGGAGCATCCCTTGGCGTGAGCTATCTCTTGGTGGGCTTACTTTCTGCCTACCTTGCACTTTATCCAATGCTTTTCACTTATTTCGTGCAGCGTTTTCAGGTGCAAAGTGCGGTCATTTTTGCTGCGATTTGGACATTGACTGAATTTTTGCGTGGTTGGGTGTTTACCGGTTTTCCTTGGTTACAATTTGGTTATGCCCAAATCGACAGTCCGTTTTACGGTATCGCGCCGATCTTTGGTGTCACGGGGCTGACGTTCTTTACCGTTTGGGCAAGTGCGGTCATTTTTAATCTTGTTTTTTCACTATCGAAAAAACAATGGAATTTAGTCAGTGTGAATGCATTGCTATTATTGGTTGTAGGTGGATTAAGTGCTTATGCAGGTAAGGTAAATTTTGTTCAACCCAAAGAAGGTAAAGGGCTAACTGTCACCCTTGCACAAGGTAATATTGAGCAAAATTTAAAATGGGATCCTGAATATCTTTATGCCACGGTGGATATCTATCAAAAACAAATTTTGGCGTATTTAGGCAAGTCTGATTTGATTATTTTACCCGAGTCAGCATTGCCAATCCTTGAAAATGCGATTACGCCATTTTTTGAAGCGTTAGATAAAGTCGCAAAAGAGAAAAACACGGAAGTAATGATTGGTACCGTATATCGTGATGAGCAAAGCGGTAAATTATTAAATTCGATTGTGACGGCAGGGAATCCTGATTTCCCTTATGAGTTGACGACAAAAAATCGTTACAGTAAACATCATCTCGTCCCATTTGGTGAATATGTGCCGTTAGAAAGTTTGTTGCGTCCACTTAATTCCGTATTTAATTTGCCAATGTCTGCATTCCAAAGTGGCGATGCGATACAGCCGTCTTTTATGGCAAAACAACATGCTTTTGCCCCAGCTATTTGTTATGAAATTATTTTTGGTGAGCAACTTCGTGAAAATCTGAAAAAAGAAACAGATTATTTGCTGACTATTTCTAATGATGCATGGTTTGGTGATAGCATTGGCCCTTGGCAGCATTTACAAATGGCTAGAATGCGCGCGCTCGAATTAGGTAAACCATTAATTCGTGCAACGAATACAGGGATTTCAGTGTTTATTGATGCAAAAGGTAACATTGAAGCCCAAGCACCGCAATTTGAGGAAACCACACTGACCCATAAAATGGTGCCAACAGAAGGCAAAACGCCTTATGCAGCATTAGGTAATTTACCTATTTATGTGTTGTCATTGATTTTTGTGTTATTGCGTGGCTTCACGACGTTATTAAAACGCCGCTTGAACCTTTCACAAAAATAGCAGTCAAAACGACCGCACTTTTTTAACGTGAGAGAAAAATAAATTTCTTCTTATAAAACCAATGAGATTTTAATGAATAAAAATCTAATCGAAGTCAAAAACCTGACCTTTAAACGAGGTGAGCGTGTGATTTACGATAACCTGAATTTGAAAGTCCAACAGGGCAAAATTACGGCCATTATGGGGCCATCAGGGATCGGAAAAACCACGTTACTGAAATTAATTGGTGGTCAGTTGCATCCTGAACAAGGCGAGATTTTGTTTGATGGACAAGATATTTGTCGTCTTTCAAATCGAGAGCTTTATGAAGTGCGTAAACGCATGGGAATGTTATTCCAATCAGGTGCATTATTTACGGATATTTCAACGTTTGATAACGTGGCATTTCCGATTCGCGAGCATACACGCTTGCCAGAAAGTCTAATTCGTCAAATTGTGTTGATGAAATTAGAAGCGGTGGGCTTACGCGGTGCGGCAGATTTAATGCCTTCGGAGCTTTCTGGTGGAATGGCTCGTCGTGCCGCATTGGCTCGAGCAATTGCACTTGATCCAGATTTAATTATGTTTGATGAGCCGTTTACAGGGCAAGATCCAATCAGCATGGGCGTGATCGTGAGCTTAATTAAACGCTTGAATGAAGCACTGAATTTAACCTCTATTGTGGTTTCCCATGATGTGCAGGAAGTATTAAGTATTGCGGATTATGCCTATATTATTGCGGATAAACATGTGATTGCCGAAGGAACATCAGAGCAACTGCTCGCGAGCCAAGATCCGCAAGTGGTGCAGTTCTTGAAAGGTGAAGCGGATGGTCCGGTAAAATTCCATTATCCGGCAGGTGATTATGTGGAGGAATTATTTAAATGATTGTTGATATGATTTCTTCACTTGGACGAAGCGTGATCAAATTTTTCCGTGCATTAGGCCGATCCGGCTTTATGCTGTTTGGTGCGTTAGTGGGTAAGCCACAAATTCGTAAACATTTTCCTTTATTAGTGAAACAATTACACGTATTAGGTGTACAGTCTTTATTAATTATCCTGCTTTCAGGTTTATTTATTGGAATGGTGTTGGGCTTACAAGGCTATGTGGTATTAGTCGATTTTTCTGCAGAAACCAGCCTTGGGCAACTTGTGGCGCTGTCTTTATTACGTGAATTAGGCCCTGTAGTGACCGCACTTTTATTTGCGGGTCGAGCAGGTTCTGCGTTAACGGCTGAAATTGGCTTAATGAAAGCCACAGAACAACTTTCCAGCCTTGAAATGATGGCGGTCGATCCATTACGTCGAGTGATTGCACCGCGTTTTTGGGCAGGGCTGATTGCGATGCCAATTCTTGCGCTTCTCTTTACCGCGATTGGTATTTGGGGCGGTGCGCTTGTCGGCGTAGATTGGAAAGGTGTCGATGCAGGTAGCTTTTGGTCTGTGATGCAAAATGCCGTCAGCTGGAGCTATGACATTCTAAACGGATTTATTAAAAGCGTATTTTTCGCCATTGCCGTGGTGTGGATTGCGTTATTCAATGGTTATGATTGTATTCCGACATCAGAAGGTATCAGTCAAGCCACAACCAGAACAGTTGTCCACGCATCACTTGTGGTTCTTGGGCTCGATTTCATCTTAACTGCCATTATGTTTGGGGCAGGCTAAAAGGGTATTTTTATGCGACAAACAATTAAATATGAATTTTGGGTAGGCTTATTTTTACTACTTGGTATCGCCGCGTTAGTGTTTTTAGGCTTACGTGTAGCAAACGTACAAGGTTTTGGTGAAACAAAATCTTACACAGTGACTGCAACTTTTGACAATATTGGTGGACTAAAAGTCCGTGCACCACTTAAACTTGGTGGGGTGGTCATTGGTCGCGTATCTGACATTACGTTAGACGAAAAATCTTACTTACCAAAAGTCAGTATCGCGATTAATGAAGAATATAAAGAAATTCCGGAAAATAGTTCGTTATCGATCAAAACATCGGGATTATTGGGCGAACAATATATCGCCTTAACGATGGGTTTTGATGATGGTGAAACCGCGATGTTAAAAAACGGTAGCCAAATTCAAGACACAAAATCCGCAATGGTGTTGGAAGATTTAATCGGCCAATTCCTTTACGGTGATAAAAAAGCCGATGGCAATGCTGACAAAGCAGAACCTGAAGCCAAATAATAATCTTTATTTAGGAGATTTATGATGAAATTTACTCAGTTTAAAAAATGGTTTAGCGTAATGGCATTTGCAGTGACTGCACTTTTTGTGACTCAAACCGTACGTGCAGAAACGAGCCCTTATGTGTTGATGCAACAAGCATCAGATAAGTTATTTGCCGATATCAAAAACAATCAGGCAAAAATTAAAAAGGATCCAAACTATTTACGTACTATCGTGCGTAATGATTTATTACCTTACGTGCAAGTAAACTATGCAGGTTCTTTGGTGTTAGGTTCACACTTTAAATCAACCACACCAGAACAACGTGAAAAATTCTTTAAAGCATTCAGCGATTTTATCGAACAAGCTTACGCACAAGTGTTAACCGCTTACACCGATCAAAATATTCAAATTGAACCGGCTAAAGAAGTAGGCGACAAAAATCTTGTAAGCATTCGTGTAAACATCATGCAAAATGGTGGACAAGCGCCAATTAAATTAGATTTCAAATGGCGTAAAAACAGTAAAACTGGCGAATGGCAAGCTTATGATATGGTTGCAGAAGGCGTGAGCATGGTTGTCACCAAACAAAACGAATGGAGCGGTATTTTACGTCAACAAGGTATTGATGCTTTAACAGCTCAAATTCAAAAATCTGCCGCAGCACCTGTGACATTGAGCAAATAAGCGAATGACTGCGTTAAAGTGGGATTTAATCCAAAATAATGATAAGATAGCTCTCCAATTATCGGGGGAGCTATCCCGCAACACGTTGTTACCATTATGGCAGCAACGTGCTTCTTTTTTATCAGAAAAGCAAAACAATCAAAGTCTGATTGAATTTGATTTAACTGAAATCAATCGAATTGATTCTGCTGGTTTTGCATTATTGTGTGATTTTCTACACGATTGTGAGCCGTTACCAAATAAAAAAGTGCGGTTGATAAACCCTCCAGAACAGTTATTAACCCTTGCTGATTTAGTGAATTTATCTCATTGGATTAGCACTTTTATCGACCATAATTAAAACGGAAATCCGAATGGAACTGCAAGAAATTGAACGTATTTTAAAAGAAAGCCTGAATGTAGATGAGGTTTATGCTCAAGGTGAAAATGCTCACTTTGGTGTGATTGTAGTGAGTGATGAGATCTCAGCACTTTCTAAATTAAAACAGCAACAAACCATCTACGCGCCATTAATGCCTTACTTTCAAACTGGCGAAATTCACGCTTTAACTATTAAAACCTATACCACTGCAAAGTGGAAAATGGATCGTCTATTACATCAAGCAAGCTAGGATTTTCTATGGAAAAATTTCGTGTTTATGGCGGGCAATCTCGCTTAAGTGGTACTGTAACCATCTCCGGTGCAAAAAATGCTGCACTTCCTATTCTTTTTGCTGCAATTTTGGCAACTGAGCCAGTTAAATTAACAAACGTACCAGAACTAAAAGATATTGATACCACCTTAAAAATCTTACGTAAACTTGGCGTTGTAGCTGAGCGTGATGCTGAAGGTGCAGTATTATTAGATTGTTCTAAAATTGATCACTTCGTTGCGCCATATGAATTAGTAAAAACCATGCGTGCTTCTATCTGGGCACTAGCACCGTTGGTGGCTCGTTTTAATCAAGGTCAAGTTTCTTTACCAGGTGGTTGTTCTATCGGTGCACGTCCGGTTGATCTTCACATTAGTGGCTTAGAAAAACTCGGTGCAACGATTGAGCTGGATGAAGGTTATGTAAAGGCGGTTCTTGCAGATCGTCTTGTAGGTACGCGTATTGTGATGGAAAAAGTGAGCGTTGGGGCGACTTTATCTATCATGATGGCTGCAACACTTGCAAAAGGTACAACAATCATTGAAAACGCTGCTCGCGAGCCAGAAATTGTTGATACTGCAGATTTCCTCAACAAAATGGGTGCGAAAATTACAGGTGCAGGTACTGACCACGTTGTGATTGAAGGTGTAGAGCGTTTAACTGGTTGTGAACACAGCGTGGTGCCAGATCGTATTGAAACCGGTACATTCCTAATCGCAGGTGCAATTTCAGGTGGTCGAGTAGTATGTAAAAATACCAAAGCGGATACTATGGATGCGGTGATTGATAAACTTCGTGAAGCAGGCGCGGAAGTTGAAGTCACAGAAGATAGCATTACATTGGATATGCATGGTAATCGTCCGAAAGCTGTCAATATTCGTACTGCACCACACCCAGGTTTCCCAACAGATATGCAAGCGCAGTTCACCTTGTTAAACATGGTGGCAGAAGGCACCAGTATCATTACTGAAACCATCTTTGAAAACCGCTTTATGCACATTCCAGAATTAATTCGTATGGGCGGTAAAGCTGAAATTGAAGGTAACACGGCAGTTTGTCACGGTGTTGAGCATCTTTCTGGTGCTGAAGTGATGGCGACAGATTTACGCGCATCAATCAGTCTTGTATTAGCGGGTTGTATCGCAAGTGGTGAAACTATCGTAGATCGTATTTATCACATCGATCGTGGTTATGAGCACGTTGAAGATAAACTTCGTTGCTTAGGTGCGAAGATTGAACGTTTCTCTGA
>CAJMPC010000053.1:0-9806 GCA_905215245.1 uncultured bacterium
ACCAAAATAATTGAGTAACACTAAACGGCGGCAAGTTTGGCTTTCTGCAAATTCACCAATGGCTTCCAATTTATGTTGCTCAATTTGACGTTGTGGCGTCTCTGGTTTCTCAAGCAAAATTTTCTGTAACCAAGCATAATCAGCCGGTTCGTAGAAAAGTACCGCTTCCGCAGGTAAATCATCTCGCCCCGCACGACCGGTTTCTTGATAATATGATTCAATGCTTCTCGGCAAATCAAAATGGGCAACAAAACGTACATTGGATTTATTAATGCCCATCCCAAACGCAATCGTCGCAACCACAACTTGAACATTATCTCGTTGAAAATCTTGTTGGACGCGTTCACGCAGTGCTGTTTCCATCCCTGCATGATACGCTGCAGCCGACACGCCTTTATTTCGCAAAGTTTCTGCTATACGTTCTACTTTCGAACGACTATTGCAATACACAATGCCACTTTTGCCTTTCTGAGCTAAGACAAAACGCGTAAGCTGCTCCATCGGCTTAAATTTTTCTTCCAACGTATAACGAATATTTGGACGGTCAAAACTGCCAATGTATTTATGAGGATTATCTAATTTAAGATGAGTGAGAATATCCTGTCTTGTCGCGTAATCCGCTGTCGCCGTTAATGCCATAATTGGTGCATTTGGAAATGCCGCTTTTAAGCCGCCAAGTTGGGTATATTCAGGGCGAAAATCATGGCCCCACTGTGAAATACAATGTGCTTCATCAATGGCGATAAAGGAAATTTGAGCATAAGAAATCAGCTGAAAAAAGCTGTTTGTCATCACTTTTTCAGGCGAAACATATAATAATTTTAATTGTCCTGAAATCAGCTTATTTTCAACTTGCTGTTGTTGTTCTGGCGTCTGACTAGAGTTTAGAAAATCGGCTTCAATGCCGTTTGCTTGGAGTTGATCTACCTGATCTTTCATTAAAGAAATTAAAGGTGAAATCACTAATGTGAGACCGGGAAAACAAAGTGCTGGAATTTGATAACACAAGGATTTGCCATTTCCTGTGGCCATCACCACTAAGGCATCCTGACCGCTTAACGCAGCATGAATCACTTCTTCCTGCCCTTTGCGGAAAGATTGGTAACCAAAAACAGACCGCAACGTATGAAGTGCGGTCGTTTTTAAGTCTGTTTTTTGCGGGGCATGTTCCGCGAGTTCGGCCATTAGAATGTTACCGTTTCTCCGTGAGCGGCAACCGCCTCAGTTAAACAATCCCAAAAGCGTTTGCCATCATTTGCCACCCAATCATTGTTTTTATAGGCAAAATGAAATCCACCCAAGCGGCTCGCAAGCCAAAGCTCAAGAAGCGGTTCTTGCTTATTAATGACGATTTGTGAGCGGTCATCAAATGTGATCGTGAATACCGAACCTTGCGTTTCGCAATCCACATCACAATCTTGATTCTCTAACGCTTCTTCAATTTTTTGCCAAACCTGTTCAATATTTTGGTGAAATTCTGCAACATTCATAAAATTTTCCGATTAAATCTGATAGAATGCCGTGAATTATAAAGCCTTTCGCCTCGTTGGCAAAGGCAGATTTTACTTATTAGAGAGATTGAAAAATGAAAAAATTACTTTCTATTTTGTTATTAGGTGCATTCTGCACTTTAGCTACAGGTTGCGGTGTAAAAGGGCCATTATATTTTCCTGAAAAAGAACAACCACAAAACACGCAAAAAACACAATAAAAACTGACCGCACTTAAAGGATTCGTCATGGATTTTTTCCAATATAAAAACGAGCAACTTTATGTTGAAGATTTGCCCGTCAAACAACTCGCTGAAGAATTCGGCACACCGCTTTATATTTATTCTCGTGCCACACTTGAACGCCATTGGCATGCCTTTGATTCTGCTTTAGGAAAGCATCCACACTTGATTTGTTATGCCGTTAAAGCCAATTCCAATATTGGTATCTTGAATGTCATGGCAAAATTAGGTTCTGGTTTTGATATCGTTTCGCAAGGCGAATTAGAACGCGTATTAGCAGCAGGTGGAGAGGCATCAAAAGTTGTCTTTTCTGGCGTGGCAAAATCTCGTGCAGAAATTATGCGAGCGTTAGAAGTAGGAATTCGTTGTTTTAATGTGGAATCTATTGCGGAACTACACCATATCAACCAAATTGCGGGTGAAATGGGTAAAGTAGCCCCTATTTCTTTACGCGTAAACCCAGATGTCGATGCCCATACACATCCTTACATTTCCACAGGATTAAAGGAAAATAAATTTGGTGTGAGCGTAGATGAAGCACGTGAAGTCTATAAATTAGCTGCAACCTTACCTCATGTAAAAATTACGGGTATGGATTGCCATATTGGCTCTCAGCTGACTGAATTACAGCCCTTCTTAGATGCAACTGATCGCCTCATTCGTTTAATGGAACAATTAAAAGAAGATGGTATTACGTTAAAACATTTAGATCTCGGCGGCGGTTTAGGCGTAACTTATACTGATGAAACACCGCCACACCCAAGTGATTATGCCGCAGCGTTACTGAATAAATTAAAAGATTATAAAGATCTCGAAATTATTCTAGAACCTGGTCGAGCGATTGCGGCGAATGCAGGTATTTTAGTGGCTAAAGTGCAATACTTAAAAAGTAATGAAAGCCGTAACTTCGCGATTACCGATACTGGCATGAACGATATGATTCGCCCAGCACTCTATGAAGCTTATATGAACATCATTGAAATCGACCGCACTTTAGGACGTGAAAAAGCCATTTATGATGTTGTTGGCCCGGTATGCGAAACCTCTGACTTCCTAGGTAAACAGCGTGAGCTAGCTATTGTTGAAGGGGATTATATTGCTCAACGTTCTGCAGGAGCTTATGGTGCAAGCATGTCCTCAAACTACAATTCTCGCCCACGCACGGCTGAAGTGTTAGTGGATGGAGACAAAGTTCATTTAATTCGTCGTAGAGAAAATCTCAGCGAGTTATGGGCTCTAGAAAGTATCGCAGAATAAAAATAGATAGAAAGAAAAAACGGTCGAGACTTACATCTTGACCGTTTTTTATATAACTAAATAATTCGAGAGAATTGTTGTCGTTTTGCTGCTGCTCTTGAATAAGTATCAAAGCATAAGCAAATATTACGGATTAATAATCGACCTTTAGGCGAAACTTGTAAGCCTGTTTCTGTTTCAGAAATTAATCCATCTTCAAGTAATGGCTGTAATAACTGTAAATCTTCAGCAAAGTGCTCTTTGAAATCAATATTATATTGTTTTTCAATTGGTGCAAAATCAAGCTTAAAGTTACAAATCAATTGCTTAATCACATCACGGCGTAAGCAATCCTCTTCTGTCATCGCTAAACCTTTATGTAATGCAATTCCTGAATTTTCCACATCATGATAATAATGTTTTAATTCTTTTTGGTTTTGAGCGTATGTATCACCCAATAAACTAATGGCTGATACACCTAAACCGAGCAAATCACATTCTTCCTGAGTAGTATAGCCTTGGAAATTTCGGTGTAAGACACCTTTCTCTTGGGCAATCGCTAATTCATCATCGGGTTTAGCAAAGTGATCCATACCGATAAACTTATAACCAGCATTGCCTAAGGTTTCAATCGTTTTCTGTAAAATTTCTAATTTAGTTTCCGGTGGCGGTAATTGATCTTCTTTAATTTTTGCTTGCCCCGCAAATCGACTTGGTAAATGAGCATAGTTAAAGATACTTAAACGATCTGGATTCAATTCAATCACTTTATGTAATGTGAACATAAAACTTTCTACATTTTGAAGTGGCAATCCATAAATTAAATCAAGATTAGTCGATTGAAAACCTAACTCACGAGCACGAACAAGTAATGCATTCACAAACTCTTCATCTTGTTCACGGTTTACCGCTTTTTGAACCGCTTTATTGAAATCTTGTACACCCATACTGATTCGGTTAAAACCAATATTGCGTAAATGATCAAGCATATCGAGTTCAATTTCGCGTGGGTCCATTTCAATACTGACTTCTGCATTATCCGCAATCGTAAAATGGTCTTTAAGCATCTTCATCAAACGAGCAGATTGTTCTTCTGTCAAATAAGTCGGTGTACCACCGCCCCAATGCACTTGAGTCGCAACACGATTTTTGAATAATTCTGAACGCGCTTTGATTTCTTTTTCAAGGTAATCAAGATAAATATCCGCCTTATGTTGATGACGAGTAATCACCTTATTACAGCCACAGAAATAGCAAAGTTTGTGACAAAACGGAATGTGTACGTAAAGGGAAAGTGGTCTTTCCGGATAACGATTAGCCGCTGCAATAAAATCTTCGTTTGTGTAACTTTCATTAAATTCTAATGCAGTTGGATAAGATGTATAACGAGGTCCTGATTGGTTATATTTTTGAATTAACGCAAGATCCCAAATAATTTCAGACATTAAGCTTCCCCAAATTTCTCTACGTCATTTAAAAACTGACGCAACTCCAACATAATTTCTTCTTCAAATTTTGCTTCTGCACTTTCTCGCTCAAGATCGAGTTTCATTCTTTCTTTTTTTAACAATGCTTTCCGAGCTTCATGCGTAGGCATTTCTTTTACAATATTATAAAGTGCATACATCGCTTGATATGGCTGTAAAGATTGTCCAAAAGGGAGTAAAAGCATTGATAAACGAATCACCCCTTCTGAATGGTTACAATCTCCATTTTGCATCGCTTTAGCGATAATTACCATACTCTCTTTTAGGCGTTTTGTACGCGCTATTTTAGCCTGTTTGATGATCATGTTTTGCTCGCGTAACTTCCTCAGTAATTTGAAAGCATAAAATGATACGCCAGCAATAATTCCCAAAGCAATAATACTTAAAATAATCGGCCACATGACAATTATCTGAATTGGTTGATATCAATCTTCTCGAAGGTTCGATAGAGATCATCCTCTGTCTCATCTTCATCTTGAATACCCAATTCTTCCATTAACTGAGCAATACGATCTAAGCATTCATCCACAAATTGTTGATCAGCTTTACTAATTGTTTTGCCTTCATCTAAGGCATCCAACAATTCATTTAGAATTTCATTATTTTCTAAACGTTCTAACTCAACTTCAGGCGCAAGTTTTTTCGGTTCTTTGACTACTGGAATTGTCATCCCTTTCTCAGGTTTATTCACAAATTCAACAATCAGTGGAACCTTTTTACGGCTACCAATACGCGGATCTTTTTGTTCAACGACTTGATTATGCTTATTTTGCTCAGCGTTACTATGACGAGAACCCGATGCTAAACCTTTATGTTTACGTTTTTTCTTATCTTCTCTTGCTTTAGCATCTAATTCATAACGTGTTAATTTCTTACCTGATAGCTTCGGGGCTTCAGGTTTCTTATCTGATTTACGAATTGGCATAATATCGCTAATTTTACGACTTTTCTTTTTACGAGCCATTTGTGTTATTTATCCTATAAAAAATTTTGGTGATTGTACCATTCCACCTCTATTTTCTCATTAAAAGATTTAAACATCTTTTAATAAAACTATTCTGATTTTGACCGCACTTTTAGTAGAAATAATAAAAAACCTTAGGTTTTAGCCTAAGGTTTTTGTTTTTTAGCAAGAATTATTTTTTCTCTTCACATTTGTTGATATCGCTACATTTGCCGTAGAGATATAAACTGTGCGCTTTTAATTTGATGCCATGTTGTTCACTGATTTCTTTTTGACGTTGTTCAATAATGTTATCAGTAAACTCAAATACTTTGCCACAATCTTCACAGATAATGTGATCGTGGTGTTCTGTTGGCGCGAGCTCAAAAACAGATTTGTTGCCTTCAAAATTATGGCGAATCAAGATATGCGCTTCATCAAATTGGTTAAGCACGCGATATACAGTTGCAAGGCCAATATCACTGCCTTGCTCTAACAAGATTTTATATACTTCTTCAGCTGAGAAATGTTCATGTTTATGCTCTTGCATTAATGCAAGGATAGTGAGCCGAGGTTCAGTAATTTTTAATCCTGCTTTTTTGAGTAATTTGATATTTTCTTCAGACATAATGTTCCCTTAAATTTGCTAAATTAGAGATGGTTAAGCTAATTCTGCTAAACACATTTCATCGTAGATTTGTTTTGTCCATTTTTCTACGCGTTCTGCTGTAAGTTCAGGTTGACGATCTTCATCAATACATAAACCGATAAAGTTTCCATCATCTAATAATGCCTTTGATGATTCAAAGGTATAACCATCCGTTGGCCAGTTCCCTACAATAATCGCACCGCGCGGTTCAACGATATCTCGTACTGTACCGATCGCATCACAGAAATAATCTGCGTAGTCTTCCTGATCGCCACAGCCAAAGATACCGACTAATTTGTCAGTAAAATCAATTTCTTCTAGAGTTGGGAAAAAATCATCCCAGTCAGCTTGTGCTTCACCGTAATACCAAGTTGGAATACCGAAAAGTAAAAAATCATAACCTTCGATATCTTCTTTCGTGCTTTTTGCAATGTCACGAATATCAACGAGTTCGTTGCCTAATTGCTTTTGAATCATTTTTGCAATGTTTTCTGTATTACCTGTGTCACTACCGTAAAATAAACCGACAACTGCCATTGTTCTTTCCTTTTGAAATAAAATTAGGTGAGTAGAAAAAAGATGAGGGATCAAAGCCCCACAATTTGTGCGAACTATAACATAAATGAATTCTCATTTGAATAGAATAATTCTCATTTAAAACGATTAATTTTTATTTAGAAACCTATCAATAGCACGTATCACAAAATCAGGCTTTTCGGCATGAACCCAGTGCCCACAACCATTGATGGTAAAGGAGGTCGCATTCGGGAATTGTTTTAGAATGGTTTCGGTATATTCAGGTTTAATATAAGATGAAAGGCCACCTTTGATGAAGAGTGTAGGCGTATTAGCGAAGACCTCTTGCCAATCCATTAGCTCCGCATAATGTTCAAAAAGTGTGGTCAAATTGAAACGAAAATATTCACTTGAAGTCGGCTCAAAAGATTTCAACATAAATTGCACCACACTCAGATCAGCAATTTCAGTTTCTAAAATAGGCTTAGCTTGTTGACGAGTTTGTGGCTGCGCTTTTTTCACGGAAAACAAACCACGGAACACATCATCATGTCCAGCACTGCTATTTGCGACTGGGGCAATATCAATGACGACCAATTTTTCCACTCGCTGTGGTTGAAGAGCGGTCATTTTCATGGCCGTTTTTCCACCCATTGAATGACCAATTAAGATCACTTTATCTAATTTAAGGTGATCGATAAGTTGCCATACATCATCAGCCATAACATCGTAATTCATTGTTTCTGAATGAAAACTATGCCCATGGTTACGTAAATCTACGCGCAAAATATTATAGTTATCGCTAAATGCACGCGCGATGACACCAAGATTATTCATATCCCCAAACAAGCCATGAATGAAAACTAAAGTAGGCGAATTAATTGCTTGTTTTGTTTGGTGAAATTGATGGTTTAATAATTGGGAAGATGACATATATTTTGCGTGAGAATTTGGTTAGAAATCGTTATAATGGACGAAAATTTTAGCAAACGGAGAGAAAAAAATGAAGATAATTGAAGTCGATGAAGAATTATATCAATACATTGCGGCACAAACTCAATCTATTGGAGAAAGTGCGTCTGATATTCTTCGCCGTTTGTTGAATTTACCCACTCACGCAACAAGCAAGGTTGATTTCTTTGAATCAGTCGCGTCAGCTGAAACGCCAAAAAGTGCGGTGCATTCTGAGCCTGTTTTAACGGAAAAAACAACCGAAGTATCTCAACCAAAAGTTGAACCTGTCGAACCGCCAAAAGCAGTGAAAAAACAATCGGATGAAGCCATCAATCACATTGTTGATAAAGTGCGTGCACTCTTGAATTCTGCTGAATTTAAAGAAGAGCCAAAAGCCGTTGTGCGTTTTTTAAGTATATTACGTACGCTTTATCGTACCAATCCAGAAAGCTTTGCACAGGCAACTGAAAGCTTGCAAGGTCGTACTCGTGTATATTTTGCTCGTGATGAAGGAACGTTGCTTGTGGCGGGAAATCATACTAAACCAAAACAAATTCCAGATACGCCATATTGGGTGATTACCAATACCAATAGTGGTCGTAAAATGTTGATGTTAGAAGGGGCGATGCAGTCTATGCATTTGCCGGAATATTTAATCGACGAAGTTCGCCCTTATTTCGTTAGCAACTAAGTCAATGCAAAAATTCCCTTGGCAAGCATTTGCCCAAAATTCAGCGTATGCAAATCAGGTCGCGTTGCGAAATTCGCAGGGCGATCCTTTTACTTGGGCAGAACTTGCGGAGAAAATTAATCAGGTGGAAGCCTTTCTTTTACAACAAGGTGTGACAGCGCAAAGTGCGGTTGCGTTTTGTGGTAAAAATTCAGAACAGATCTTATTTCTTTATTTAGCCGTTATTCAGCTAGGCGCAAAAATTTTAGGTATCAACCCTGCATTTCCTCAAGAAAAAAGAGAAGAATTGTGCCAAGTGTATGGGGTAGATTTTTGTTATCAAACCGAAGATATTCATTATTTAGCTGTTAAAGCATTACCCGAACATAAAGCGAATTTTACAAAAGCAGCCACGATGACGCTCACATCGGGTTCGACTGGTTTGCCTAAGGCTGTTGTGCATAATGTTTCTGCTCATTTAACTAATGCGGAAGGCGTTTGTGCCTTAATGAATTTTGGCAAAGATCAATCATGGCTACTTTCTTTGCCGCTTTATCATGTTTCCGGACAAGGTATTGTGTGGCGCTGGCTTTACGCAGGTGCAACCTTAGTTTTACCGAAAGAAGATTTTTATCAATCTATTGGTGAGGTTTCCCATGTTTCTCTCGTGCCAACGCAATTACAACGTTGGTTTGATTATTTGGTAGAGCATCCTCAATCTATTCATACGCAAGCAGTATTATTGGGGGGAACGCAAATCCCTGTTAAATTAACTCAAGCGTTAAATGAATTAGGGATTCGAAGTTATTCAGGTTATGGTATGACTGAAATGGCTTCTACTGCATTCGCTAAGCAATCGGATGGAAAAATTGGTGTAGGGCAACCTTTGCTTGGTCGAGAGTTTAAGTTAATGAATGAAGAAGTTTGGTTAAAAGGTGCAGGGCTTGCCATGGGATATTGGCGCGATGGATGTATAGAACCACTCACGAATCACGAAGGCTGGTTCCAAACCAAAGATAAAGGTCAATGGCTTGATGACGAATTAGTTATTCAAGGCCGATTGGATAATATGTTTATTTCCGGTGGTGAAAATATTCAGCCGGAAGAAATTGAAAAAGTGATTGCACAATCAGATTTGGTGAAACAAGTCTTTGTTTTACCTAAACATGATGAGGAATTTGGCCATCGCCCTGTCGCAATTGTTGAATTTCATACCTCATTTAATGAAAGTGCGGTCGAATCTCTCAACGTTTTTTTACAAGGGCGATTGGAGCGATTTAAGCAACCCGTTGCCTACTATGAACTCCCTCAGGATTTAATCCAAGGGGCAATAAAGATTTCTCGCAAAGCACTCGCCGATTGGCTGTCGCAACAATAGGAAAGTTAGTTTAATGAAAAATATCTCTCGAGTTTTGGCCGCACTTGGTCTTTCATTTGTTTTTACTCTGGCACTTTCTCAGCCTGTTTGGGCAGAGAATAATGCTGATTTACCAACTGAAAAAATACTTAAAAGTGAATTAGCTGATGCACAAAAATTACCGGATGGTGATGAAAAGACAAATAATATTGCGACAATCCAGGCTTCGCTTGATTTCTTGCAACAAATTCAAACACAGCAA
>CAJMPC010000054.1:0-9782 GCA_905215245.1 uncultured bacterium
ATGCAAACTTTAGAACAACTGACTGAAGCCTCAAAATCTGCTTGGGGAACCATTTTCCAATGGATTGAGCGTGCTCGTAATCATTGTGAAGTGATTAAAAAAGATCAATCTAGTGCAGAACGTGAACTTTTCAGCATGCAAATGCCAACGTCTTCTCCGATGGGCGCGGTAATTTATGAAACCGGTGGCATTTTAATCCATCATGGTTGGTTGCGTATATTGGGATCAGGCAGTTTTAAATTACCACGTGGATTAATGGACTGGAATTTCAGCAAATCCTTTAATCAATCAGGTGATAAACCGAAATATTTGCTCGTTGCAGATGATGTCATTGGGGGATATTTTGCTTTAAATGGTGGTTCTTTAGGGGATAATCTCGGCAAAATTTACTATTTTTCGCCGAAAGACTTAACTTGGCATGATTTAAATTTTACCTATACGGATTTCTTAGCTTGGGCATTAAAAGGTGACATTGAAGCATTTTACCAAAATCTATTTTGGCAAAATTGGCAAGAAGATGTAAAACAACTCGATGGTAACCACATGATTGTTTTTACACCAGAGCTTTCAGAAGATAAGACGACTGATATTAATCAGCGTGAACGACGCGAAGTCAACATTGAAACCCATTACAACGCAAGTTTCACCGAACAAGATAAATTTGCACAAGCTTATTCAGTGGCATAACGAGCCCTTAACGAATTAATTATTAGAGATAAAAAGAGATATGGCATTACTCCAAATTGCAGAGCCAGGACAAACGGCTGCACCACATCAACATCGTCTTGCGGTAGGGATTGATTTAGGTACAACAAACTCTTTAGTTGCCGCAGTGCGTAGCGGTCAAGCCACCATTTTGAATGATGAACAAGACAGAAGCCTTGTGCCTTCAGTCGTTTACTATGGTGAAAATGAAAAACTTGTGGGTACTGAAGCATTTGCAAAAGCTGCAATTGATCCTAAAAATACGATTATTTCGGTTAAACGTCTGATTGGTCGTAGTCTTACCGATGTGCAATCACGTTACACAAACTTGCCCTATGAGTTTGTGGCAAGTGAAAATGGCTTGCCATTATTGGTGACACATCAAGGCAAAAAAAGCCCAATTGAAGTCTCTGCGGATATTTTATCTCGTTTAAATCATATTGCAGAACAACGACTTGCAGGTGAGCTTTCTGGCGTGGTGATTACCGTACCTGCCTATTTTGATGATGCTCAACGCCAAAGTACAAAAGATGCGGCACGTCTTGCAGGGTTAAATGTATTACGTTTATTAAATGAACCCACTGCTGCAGCAGTGGCTTATGGCTTAGATAGCGGAAAAGAAGGTGTCATTGCTGTTTATGACTTAGGTGGCGGTACCTTTGATATCTCGATTTTACGCTTGTCTAAAGGTGTATTTGAAGTCTTAGCAACAGGTGGGGATACCGCTTTAGGTGGTGATGATTTTGACCATTTAATTGCCGATTGGATTGTTGAGCAAGCAGGTATTCAACCACAAAATGTAAATGAGCAACGTGAACTTTTAAGTTTAGCCACACAAACTAAAATTGCCTTAACAAGTGCACAAAGTGTGGTCATTTCTTGGCGCGGATTTCAAGGTGAGTTAAGTCGTGAGCAATTCAATGAATTAATCCACTCACTAGTAAAACGCTCTTTATTAACCTGTCGTCGAGCATTGAAAGATGCGCATGTTGAAGCTGAAGACGTACAGGAAGTGGTTATGGTTGGAGGCTCAACTCGCGTGCCTTACGTACGTGAGCAAGTGGGCGAATTCTTTGGTAAAACCCCATTAACCTCTATTGACCCAGATAAAGTAGTAGCCTTAGGTGCAGCTATCCAAGCAGATATTTTAGTGGGCAACAAAAATGACAGTGATATGTTGTTACTCGATGTTGTGCCGCTTTCTTTAGGTATTGAAACCATGGGCGGTTTAGTGGAGAAAATCATTCCACGTAACACCACGATTCCAGTGGCTCGCGCACAAGAATTTACCACCTTTAAAGATGGTCAAACTGCAATGACTGTACATGTGGTACAAGGTGAACGAGAGTTGGTGGATGATTGCCGTTCTTTAGGTCGTTTTACGTTGCGTGGTATTCCGCCAATGGTGGCAGGCGCGGCTCATATTCGAGTGACTTATCAAGTGGATGCAGATGGTTTATTAAGTGTGACTGCCATGGAAAAATCCACAAAAGTCCAAGCATCGATTCAAATTAAGCCTTCTTATGGTTTAACGGATGAAGAAGTAACGGCAATGATTAAAGCTTCTTTTGATAATGCACAAGATGATATGCAAGCACGTGAATTAGCCGAGCAACGTGTTGAGGCTGATCGTGTGATTGAAAGCGTGATTGTGGCCTTACAGCAAGATGGGGCAGACTTATTAACCGAAGCTGAATTCCGCCAAATTGAAAATGCATTGAAACAATTAATGGATGTAAAAGAAGATGCAGATCGTAATGCTATTGTTCAGGGGATTAAAGCCCTTGATATCGCGACTCAAGAATTTGCGGCAAGACGAATGAATAAATCCATTAATCAAGCGCTGGCAGGTAAATCTGTATCAGATATTGAGCAATAAAGTGCGGTTATAAATTAATGAGTTTTTTATATTGAGGAAAGTAATATGCCAAAAGTGATTTTTTTACCGAATGAAGAATTCTGTCCAGAGGGTATGGTGGTTGATGCAGCAGCAGGCGACAACTTATTAGAAGTAGCGCATAATGCGGGTGTTGAAATTCATCACGCTTGCGATGGTTCTTGTGCTTGTACAACATGCCATGTCGTCATTCGTGAAGGGTTTGATTCATTGAATGAAGCCAGCGATCAAGAAGAAGATATGTTAGATAAAGCATGGGGTTTAGAAATGGATAGCCGCCTTTCTTGCCAATGTGTCGTGGGCGATGAAGATTTAGTGGTGGAAATCCCTAAATATAATATTAACCATGCGAATGAGGCGGCTCACTAATGAAATGGACTGATGCACAACTTATTGCAGAAGAGCTGTATGATCGTAATCCAGATTTAGATCCTAAAACGGTACGTTTCACGGATTTGCATAAGTGGATTTGTGAACTAGACGGTTTTGATGATGATCCAATGAAATCTAACGAGAGTATTCTTGAAGCAATTTTATTGAAATGGTTAGATGAATACGAGTAATCGATTCAATTAAAAAAAAAGCGAGCAGAGAGGCTCGCTTTTTTGTTTTGAGAATTTACCTCAAAATAAAACCGCACTTTATTGCTAAAGTGCGGTTATTTTTATCGTTGTTTTTAATTATTTTTTCTTCGCGTATTTTAAGGAGTCAATAGCAACCGCGAGGATGATAATGCTACCTTTAATGATATATTGCCAGTAAGGGTTTACACCGATATAAGTTAAACCGTAGTTAATAACGGTGAAGATGATAACACCAGTGATTACGCCGATAACAGTACCCACACCACCAGCGAAAGATACACCACCTACTACGCAGGCAGCAATCGCATCTAATTCATACATGAAACCGAGGTTGTTGGTAGCACTACCGATACGGCCAGCTTCTAACATACCACCGAATGCATAGAACATACCTGCAATCATGTAAATCACAACAAGGTTACGCGCTACGTTTACGCCGGATACTTTTGCTGCTTCAGGGTTACCACCGATAGCAAAGATATTTTTACCGAAGCGTGTTTTATTCCACATCACCCAAACTAAGAATGCACAAATTGCCGCATAAATAGTGATGTAGGATAATTTGAACGAACCAAGTCTGAAGAAGCCTTGTGCGAAGTTAGAGAAAGATTCACTGAAGCCTGCAATTGGTGAGCCACCCACGCCATCATAATAAAGTGAGTTGAAACCGTAAACGATGATCATGGTACCCATGGTTGCAATGAACGGGGTTACATTGAGATAAGCGATAACTAAACCATTCACTAAGCCGATTACAGCACCTACCGCACAAACAGTCAGGATAACTACTGGAATAGGAATTTCACCTAAATCAGGGAACACACGGTTCATGTTTTCCATTGATTGTAAGAGGGTAGCAGAAATAACCGCTGCTAAACCTACTTGGCGACCGGCTGATAAGTCGGTACCTTGAGTGATAAGCAAGCCTGCAACACCAAGAGCGATAATGAGGCGGACGGATGATTGAGTTAAAATGTTACTAAAGTTGCGAACATTCAAGAATGTTGGATCTTGTGCGATGATGATGCCAAGTAAAATCAACAACACAAAATAAATCGCATTTTGTTTTAAGAAATCGAATGATTTATTTTTTTGTAAGGCACTCATAATTTGTTCCTTTATGATTTATAAATATTTTGCGGCAAGTTGCAAAATTTCTTCTTGAGACGTTTTTGCCGTTTCAACGATGCCGGCAACACGACCATTACTCATGACCAAAATTCGGTCTGTTACGCCTAATAGTTCCGGCATTTCTGATGAAATCATAATGATGCCTTTATCTTTTTTAGCGAGTTCTTGAATGAGCTGATAAATTTCAAATTTTGCCCCAATATCAATACCACGAGTTGGTTCGTCGAGCATTAAGATATCTGGTTGGGTTAAAAGCCAACGGCCGATAATGACTTTTTGTTGGTTACCACCAGAAAGCGAGCCAATCGTTGTTTTGTGAGAAGGTGTTTTCACGTTCATCGCATCAATCACCCATTGCGTATCGCTAGCCATTTTTTTGTTGCTGAGCAATTTCCATGGGGTAAGGTAAGATTTCATATTTGAAATCAAAGAGTTAAATTCAATACTTAGGTTTGAATAAATCCCGGTTGAACGACGTTCCTCAGTCACCAAAGCAAAACCGTGGTTAATCGCCTCAAGTGCGGTATGATTTTTCACGATTTTTCCGTTGAGTTTGATCGTCCCTTCTTTTAATTCGCGTACACCAAAAATGGCTTCCACAATATCGGTTCGTTTTGCACCAACAAGACCTGCAATACCTAAAATTTCACCTTTGCGTAAATTAAAGGAAACATCTTGAATGGAAGGTTGATTCACCGCAGTTAAATGTTCCACTTCAAGCGTGATTTCTTTTGGTACGTTTGTTTTTTCTGGGAAACGTTGTGTTAATTCACGGCCAACCATCATTGAAACAATTTCTTCCATGGTGGTGCCTTTAACTTGAACGGTATTGATCCATTTACCATCGCGAAGAATGGTGATTTCATCACAAATTTTGAAGATTTCATCCATTTTGTGTGAAATATAAATAATGCCACAACCGCGATCTTTTAATTTTTGAATAATTTTGAAAAGATGTTCCACTTCTTTTTCTGAAAGTGAGGATGTTGGCTCATCCATAATTACGATTTTAGCGTTATAAGAGAACGCTTTCGCAATTTCGATCATCTGCATTTGTGAAACGGAAAGTTTGGCCACTTTTTCTCTTGGATCAACATCAATATCCAATTCATCGAAAATCGCTTTGGTATCACGATACATTTTGGCGTGATCCACAAAAGGACCTTTAAGTGGGTAGCGACCCAACCATAAGTTATCCATTACACTGGTTTGACGCACCAAGTTAAGTTCTTGGTGAACCATTGAAATCCCATTTTCAAGAGCTTCTTTTGATGTTTTAAAATCAACAGGTTTGCCTAAGAATAAAATTTCACCTTCGTCTTTTGCATAAATTCCGAAGAGGCATTTTAATAATGTCGATTTACCCGCCCCGTTTTCGCCCATTAAGGCATGAACAGAGTGAGAACGAACTGTTAGATTGGCGTGATCAAGGGCTTTTACACCGGGGAAAGACTTACTGACATCTGTCATCGTCAGTAGTACATCACTGTCTTGGGTTTGAGTTGTCATATCCAACCTCATCAAAAAGGGGGAAAGGGAATTTGGGTTTCCTTTCCCCCTAAAATTAAAGAAAAGCAATAGATTTTCTTATTTTAAGAATTCACTTAGGTTATCTTTATCTACACCAACATAAGGGATACGTACCACACGGTTTTCTAATTTCCATTGTGTACCTTCTGTTGCTGCTTTACCGTTAGCAAGATTTGCAGAAAGTTGAACAACTGCTTTACCTTGGTTAACGCCATCGTTTAATACAGTACCAGCGATTTCGCCTTTCTTAATTAATTGAAGTACTTCTGGTAATGCATCCACACCAAAGATTGGTAATTTTTTACCGTGTGCTTTGGTTGCTTCTAATGCACCTAACGCCATACCGTCATTGTTTGAAATGATCACTTCAATTTCGTTAGCTTTAGAGCTAGATAACCATGCATCCACTTTATCTTTAGCCATTGCCGCATCCCACATACCGGTATCAATAAATAATTGTTCGGTAGGAATACCTTTAGCATTTAATTGCTCAATCACATATTTAGTACGTGCTTCAGCATCAGGGTGGCCTGGTTCACCTTTTAATAATACATATTGGATTTTACCGTCTTTGTTTAAGTCTAAGGCAGGCATTGCTTTCCATTGTTTCGCAATTAAGTCACCTTGGATTAAACCAGATTCTTTCGGATCAGTACCAACATAGTAAGCGTGATCGTAGCTACCAATTGCTTTTGCACCAGGATCTTTATTGAAGAAAACAACAGGAATGTCATCTTGTTTAGCTTTCTTGATAACAGTTGAAGCTGCTGCTGGGTCTACTAAGTTAATCGCTAAAGCTTTTACACCTTTAGAAAGCAAACCATCCACTTGGTCGTTTTGAATAGATTGTGCATTTTGAGAGTCATTCATTAATAACTCAATGCCGCCAAGGGCTTTCGCTTCTTTATCGATTTCTTTACGCATTAATGACATGAAGTTGTCATCATATTTATAAATGGTAACACCAATACGGTTATCGGCTGCGAAACCTGAAGTTGCTGAACCTAAACCGATTGCTAAAGCGACTGCACTTAATACTGCTGTTTTTTTCATAAAAACGCTCCTATGTAGAGAAAGAGATTTTATTGTTGATTTTTTATATATCAAATAGAGGAATGTTGCGTACATCTATTGCAACTGAATGCATCATAACGAAATCAAAACTGTTAATCTGTGATCAAACTCACATAAATGAAAACGATTACATAGCAATGTTTAAATTTGTGATCTCCATCACGGTTTTATTGCATTTTCTACGGAAAAACGTCTCACCAATGTAGGATTAAATTGAACAACAGTCGGTGTGACAATAGACGAATCGACTAAACTTAACGCTAGTTTTGCCGCATAATTTGCCATTAAATCAATTGGATATCTAATTGTAGTGAGTTTTGGGATTAAATATCGCGCAATCGGCATATCATCAAATCCCACAATGGAAAATTGTTTCGGGACTTTGATATTGTTTTCATTTAAAACAGAAATTGCACCCGCTGCCATTGTATCGTTATAGGCCACTACAGCGGTTAAATTGGAGTTGTAGCTCAATAAATCAATCATGGCCTTTTCACCACCTTCAAAATCAGGTGAATTATGCACAATGGCTTGTTCTACAATGGGGAAGTTATGTGCTTCTAAGGCCTCTAAGTAGCCTTCCTTACGTTCTGTTTCATCTAAAATACCGTGATTGGAACCTATGTAGGCGATGTGTTTATGACCATAACGAATCAGCATTTCAGTGGCAAGATAGGTACCTTGGCGGTTATCAAGGCTGACGCAACGATTTTCATAGCCCGCAATCACACGGTTAATCACCACCATACCGGGTACATTTTCTAAATAATGCTGTAACTCTTCGTCAGAAAGGGCTTTGGAATGAACGACCAGACAGCTGCAACGCTTGCGTAGCAAGGTATCAATCGCTTCACGCTCTTTTTCAGCATGGTGATAGCCAATACCGATCAAAATCGTTTTTTGATGCTCTTCAGCGACTTTATCGACCGATTTAACCAAGATAGCAAAGAACGGATCCGTTACATCGGTAACCACCACGCCAATGGTATCAGTATTTTGTACTGCCAGAGCTTGTGCGTTTGCATTGGGTTGATAATTTAAGACTTCCATCGCGCGTTGTACCGAGTAACGGGTTTTTTCACTTACGGAAGGAGAGTGATTAATCACCCGGGAAACAGTGGCAACCGACACGCAAGCTAATTCAGCAACATCTCGAATTGTAGGCATAACAGGGCTCTCATTCATTTTTTCATACTAATTATCATAGTAAATTTGAATAAAATTGAAAGCGGTTACTTTCAAAAATGCTACATTCGTCACAAAAAACTGATTGGATGAGCGGCTTATTTCCTGATTTTGTGATAATGATCACGGTTTATTTTTTTTAATTTGTTATCTTATGAGAAAATTTTTTGTAATCGTTTACATTTTGGAGCAAAAATATGAGCGAAACCGTATTTGAACCGACAGATCATCCGCATCGTCGTTATAATCCGTTAATTGACCAATGGGTTTTAGTCTCGCCACATCGTGCTAAACGTCCATGGCAGGGGCAACAAGAAAAAGTGAGTGAGGAACAAAAGCCAAGCCACGATCCAAATTGTTATCTTTGCCCGCGTAACAAACGTATCACGGGCGAACCTAATCCGGATTACCATAAACCTTATGTATTCAAAAATGATTTCTCGGCTTTATTAGAAGATACACCTGCACCAGAGCAATCAGCCGATCCTCTTTTCCAAATGAGCCAAGCTCGTGGTGAAAGTCGAGTTATTTGTTTTTCGCCAGATCACAGTAAAACCTTGCCGTTATTGACCGCACTTGAAATTGAAGAAGTGATTAAAGTGTGGCAAGAACAATTGCGTGAACTGGGTCAAAAATATCAGTGGGTACAGATTTTCGAAAACAAAGGCGCGGCAATGGGATGTTCCAATCCACATCCGCACGGACAAATTTGGGCAAATAGCTTTTTACCGAATGAAGTTGCACGTGAAGATGTTGCTCAACGAAATTATTATGAAAAACACGGTTCGGTGCTTTTAGTGGATTACGTTCAAAAAGAATTAGAGAAAAAAGAACGTATTGTGGTGGAAACCGAGCATTGGGTTGCGGTGGTGCCTTATTGGGCGGTGTGGCCGTTTGAAACCCTGTTGTTGCCTAAATTGCATGTAAAACGCTTAACAGAATTAACTGAAGCTCAAGCTAAAGATCTTGCCGTGATATTGAAAAAATTGGCAACGAAATACGATAACTTATTTGAAACGTCTTTCCCTTATTCGATGGGCTTCCATGCAGCACCATTTAATGGTGAAGATAACGAACATTGGCAGCTTCATGCACATTTTTATCCACCGTTGTTGCGTTCTGCTACGGTTCGCAAATTTATGGTGGGCTATGAAATGCTGGGTGAAAGCCAACGAGACCTCACCGCTGAACAAGCAGCAGAAAGATTACGTGCGTTAAGCGAAGTACATTATAAAGAACGTTAAGCAATAATTTCCCTCTTGAGTTAAGAGGGAGTGTGAAAGATAAAGGAAAATAATATGACTCCAGTCCAAAAATCCCAACACATTTTTACGCAAAAATATAACAAGCAACCTGAACTGACCGTGTATGCACCAGGTCGTGTAAATATTATCGGCGAACATACGGATTACAATGATGGCTTTGTGATGCCTTGTGCAATCAATTATGGTACAGCCATTGCGGGATCAAAACGTGCTGATCATATTTGGAATGTCTATGCCGCAGATCTTGATCTTGAGGATACCTTTTCTCTTAATGAAGATTTCCCTCAAAGTAAGCAAAAATGGGCGAATTATGTGCGTGGTGTCGTGAAATTTATTCAAGAGCGTTGTCCACAATTTAAACAAGGTGCTGATTTAGTTATTTCTGGAAATGTGCCACATTCTTCCGGTTTG
>CAJMPC010000055.1:0-9566 GCA_905215245.1 uncultured bacterium
CAACGTTTATCAAGAATACGGACAAAATGATTTTAAAATAAAAAGAGAGAAGAGCACTCGCCTTCTCCCTTTTTGTAGAGATGAAAATAGAATAGACAGAACGTAAGGAAATACTTACTGTCCAACACCAAGACAATTTGGTGATTTTGGAAATGCTTCACCTAGGCTCTCCCATTCGCTTTTTGTATAAAGATGAAGTGCTAATGCGTGAATGCCATTTTTTAAATCATCGGCAAAAAGTTGGTAAAGTTTTTGGTGGCGCTGCACCTTGCGCATGCCTTCAAAAGCATCGCTGACAATCACTAATTTAAAATGAGAATCAGCCCCTCGACCGGAACTGTGCATATGACTTTCATTTTCTACAGTGGCAAAGTGCGGTTGAAATTCGGTCTGAATTCTCTCTAATAATTCTTGCTGTTTTGACATAAATAAACTCCCTAACTTTTTGCTATACATTCAGCGTTAAGTTTGTAAGAATAACACAAATTAACCTAATTCAATGAGGAAATTATGAAAGTAACAAACAAAATCAAAGCATTATCAGCAATGACGTTGGCCGCTGCGACATTATTTTTAGCCGGTTGCCAAGCGCAATCTAATACCTTAACTTTTACCCCTCAATCGCCAACTGCATCAATGAATATTAACCAATCAGCAGTGGTAACAGTCAATACTCGCGATTCTCGTCCACAACAAGAAATTGCAACTTATACTAAATCAGGTGAGCTGATTAAATTAAATGCCTCACCAAGCGTCACTCAACTTTTCCAACAAGTAATGCAACAAAATTTAGTCAGCAAAGGTTTCCGCATTGGACAAGCTAATAATGCAAATGCTGGTGTAACCGTTGAAGTGAAAGAATTCAACACTCACGTAGATCAAGGTAATTTACGTTATACCTTGAACAGCAAAATCCAAGCAGTTGTTTATGTACAAGGTCCACGCGGACAATACAACAAAACCTTTAATGCGACCCGTTCACAATCTGGCGCATTTAATGCGAGCAATGATGAAATTCAAAAAGTATTAGGTGAAACCTTCAAAGATATTGTTAATAATATCTATCAAGATCAAGAAGTTACTAACGCAATTAATCAATATACCAATTAATTAAAAAGTGCCGTGTCCTTTTCAATAATCACTTGACGAATACGCCTTTCAAGCGTAACATTCGACCGATTTTTTAACGAGAAGGACACACACTTTGGACAGTCATAGTCGATACCGAATATCGCTTTAGACTCTCGCCTCTTATCAGCGAGAGCTCGCTGGTAATCAATTTACCTTTCTTCGGCATCTTTTATCGAACGAAACCCATTTTTAAAACATACAAAAATTTGACCGCACTTTTCTCTAGTGCCAATTTCGTTTGATCTTTTTTTGTTCACAGTTGGATCTTCATAATCCCAAAAGGAGTATGACCAATGATTAACGCTTTTGCCATTAACGATTCCCGCTTGCTTCGTATTGATGACGAACCAGCCGATCTCAGCTCTGCCATTTGGTTAGATTTGCTGGAGCCGACAGGGGAAGAACGTGAAATGTTGCAAGAAGGCTTAGGACAAAGTCTCGCCTCATTCCTCGAATTGGAAGATATCGAAGCGTCCGCACGTTTCTTCGAAGACGAAGATGGCTTGCACTTGCACTCATTCTTCTATTGTGAAGACGAAGAAAACTACGCTGACCTCGCAAGCGTAGCATTTACTATTCGTGATGGTCGTTTATTCACCCTGCGTGATCGTGAATTACCGGCATTCCGTTTATATCGTATGCGTTCCCGTAGCCAACGCTTATTGGAATGCAATGCGTATGAAGTCTTACTCGACTTATTTGAGACCAAAATTGAGCAATTAGCCGATGTTATCGAAAACGTTTATGCGGATTTAGAAAAATTAAGTCGCGTGATTTTAAACGGTACGCAAGATGAAGCTTTCAATGAAGCCTTAAATACCCTAACAGAACAAGAAGATACCAGTTCTAAAGTGCGTTTGTGTTTGATGGATACACAACGTGCATTGGGTTTCTTGGTGCGTAAAACTCGCTTACCGCCAAATCAGTTAGAACAAGCACGAGAAATCTTACGAGATATCGAATCATTGCAACCGCATAATGAATCATTGTTCCAAAAAGTAAACTTTTTAATGCAGGCGGCAATGGGTTATATTAATATCGAGCAGAATAAAATCATGAAATTCTTCTCGGTGGTGTCGGTTATGTTCCTACCGGCAACACTTGTGGCATCTACTTACGGGATGAACTTTGAATTTATGCCAGAGCTCCATTTTAAATATGGTTACCCAATGGCTATTGGATTAATGATTGGTGCGGCGCTTACGCCTTATATCTATTTTAAACGGAAAGGTTGGTTATAATGGAAATTTCCCAAACTGCATTATTTTTAGGATCGATTATCGATCTGTATTGTTTAGTGTTAATTTTACGCGTATGGCTCCCCTTAGCGAACGTGGATTATTACAATCCTATTTCTCAATTTACGCTGAAATTTACCCAACCGGTTATTGCACCATTGCGTAAAGTTTTTCCTGTGGTGAAAAAAGTGGAAACTACTGCACTGGTTTTAGTCTTCTTGCTTTGCGGATTGAAATCGGTTCTGTTTGGCGGGTTAAATCTCAACTACTTCCTACTATTGGGCATATTAGGGCTGATTAAAAATATCGGTATAGCCATTTTCTATGTGTTAATCGCTGGCGCAATTTTAAGTTGGTTTAATCGTGGCAATAACCCTGCATTCTATGCGTTATATCAACTTACTGAGCCATTATTAAAACCAATTAAACGTATTTTACCAACTGTGGGCGCGATTGATTTTTCACCGATGGTTATCGCCATTATTCTGTTATTTTTGAATAATCTCTTTTACGACTACTTCCAGGTTTTATGGGCTATCGCCGCTTAAAGTGCGGTCAAAAATAACATTATTTTTTCGGGCTGGATCTTCCAGCCCTTATTGTAAATGTGGTGAGTAAATTTAGTTATGTCAGCAATCGAACAAACACCTGAAGGACTACGTCTTAAAATCATTCTGCAACCCAAAGCCAGTAAAGATCAAATTGTGGGATTGCATGATGATGAACTCAAAATCACGATTAGCGCACCACCTGTTGATGGTCAAGCAAATACTCACTTGCTGAAATTTTTGAGTAAAGCATTCAAAGTACCTAAAAGCTCGATAGTTCTTGAAAAAGGTGAATTAAACCGACATAAACAAGTTTGGATTCCTTCGCCCAAATTAATTCCATCTGAAATTCAAAATCTCTTATAAAATCAGCAAAAAAATCACCGCACTTTCTACCAATTTTCCCTGTTTTACGCTATCCTATATCACATTTTACAAAGCAAAATATGCCGCAAAGTGCGGTCAAAATTTAAGGTGATTTTCTATGCAACAACATTACCGTCCTGATTTGATTGAACCCGCTGTTCAACAATATTGGGCTGAAAATAAAGTCTTCAAAGCCATCAAAGATACATCTAAAGAAAAATATTACTGTCTTTCAATGTTCCCTTACCCATCTGGTCGTTTACACATGGGCCACGTGCGTAACTACACGATCGGTGATGTAGTTTCTCGTTATCAACGTATGAATGGCAAAAACGTCTTACAGCCAATTGGTTGGGATGCATTCGGTTTGCCGGCTGAAGGTGCTGCGATTAAAAATAAAACCGCGCCCGCAAAATGGACTTACGAAAACATCAAATACATGAAAAACCAGCTCAAAATGTTGGGCTTTGGTTATGACTGGGATCGCGAAATTGCGACTTGCCGTCCGGAATACTATAAATGGGAACAATGGTTCTTCACCGAGCTTTATAAAAAAGGCTTAGTTTACAAAAAAACCTCAACTGTAAACTGGTGTCCGAACGATGAAACCGTATTGGCTAACGAACAGGTGCACGAAGGTTGCTGCTGGCGTTGTGATACTCCGGTAGAACAAAAAGAAATCCCACAATGGTTTATTAAAATCACCGACTATGCAGAACAATTATTAGGTGGATTAGACCAACTACCACAATGGCCAGACATGGTTAAAACCATGCAACGTAACTGGATCGGCCGTTCTGAAGGGGTAGAAATTACTTTTGAAGTCGCGGATACCAATGAAAAAGTTGCGGTTTATACTACTCGTCCAGATACCTTCTATGGTGTAAGTTATTTAGGTATCGCGGCAGCGCATCCATTAGCGGACTTAGCGGCAGAAAAAAATCCTGAATTAGCCGAATTCATCCGTGAAGCGAAAAACGCCAAAGTGGCAGAAGCAGACCTTGCCACTATGGAGAAAAAAGGGATGGCAACTGGCTTATTTGCGATTCATCCATTAACTGGGGAAAAACTACCAATTTGGGTCGCTAACTTCGTGTTAATGCACTACGGTACTGGCGCGGTAATGGCTGTTCCAGCACATGACCAACGTGACTTTGAATTTGCTCAAAAATACAGTTTGCCAATTAAACAAGTGATCGCACCGCTTGCTGATGAAGAAATTGATTTAACCAAACAAGCTTTCGTTGAGCACGGTAAATTAGTGAACTCTGCTGAGTTTGATGGTTTAGATTTTGATGGCGCATTCAACGGTATCGCGGATAAATTAGAAAAATTAGGCGTGGGTAAACGCCAAGTTAATTATCGTTTACGTGACTGGGGCGTTTCTCGTCAACGTTATTGGGGTGCACCAATTCCAATGCTGACCTTGCCAAACGGTGAAACCGTACCGGCACCAATCGAAGATTTACCGATTATTCTGCCGGAAGATGTAGTCATGGATGGCGTGAAAAGCCCAATTAAAGCAGATCCAAACTGGGCGAAAACCACCTTCAATGGTGAGCCTGCGTTAAAAGAAACCGATACTTTTGATACCTTTATGGAATCGTCTTGGTACTACGCACGCTACACTTCACCAAGCTATGCTGAAGGCATGTTGGATAAAGATGAAGCTAATTACTGGTTACCGGTGGATCAATATATCGGTGGTATCGAGCACGCGACAATGCACTTGCTCTACTTCCGTTTCTTCCACAAATTATTGCGTGATGCAGGTTTCGTAACGAGCGATGAGCCGGCACAAAAATTATTATGTCAAGGTATGGTGTTAGCTGATGCATTCTACTACACCAGTCCAACCAACGAGCGTATTTGGGTAAGCCCAACGCAAGTGACTCTTGAGCGTGATGAAAAAGGTCGTATCATCAAAGCCACTGATCCGGAAGGCCGTGAATTGGTGCATACCGGTATGACCAAAATGTCGAAATCCAAAAACAACGGTATTGACCCACAAGAAATGGTGGAAAAATACGGTGCAGATACTGTGCGTCTCTTCATGATGTTCGCGTCTCCTGCAGAAATGACACTCGAATGGCAAGAATCTGGCGTAGAAGGGGCAAAACGTTTCTTAGGTCGTGTATGGAATTTGGTGTATGAATACAGTCAAAATCCTGCAAAAACCGCTTTAGATGTGACCGCACTTTCTGCAGACCAAAAAGCACTTCGCCGTGATGTGCATAAAACGATCGCAAAAGTGAGCGATGATATTGGTCGCCGTCAAACATTCAATACCGCTATCGCGGCAGTGATGGAGTTAATGAATAAATTAACCCGTGCGCCATTAGAAAGCGAACAAGATCGTGCTGTTATGTCTGAAGCATTAAGCGCAGTCGTGCGTATGCTTTACCCTATCACACCACATATCTGCTTTGAGTTATGGAAAGCTTTAGGCAACGAAAGCAATATCGACCATGCAGAATGGGTGAAAGCTGACGAAGCCGCGATGGTAGAAGATGAAAAACTTATCGTGGTGCAAGTCAACGGTAAAGTACGCGGTAAAGTGACTGTTGCAGCTGATGCGGATGAAGAAACCGTGAAAACTGTTGCATTTGCAGATGAAAATGTGAAGAAATTTACTGACAATACACAAATCGTGAAAGTGATTTATGTACCAGGTAAATTGTTAAATGTGGTGGTTAAACCGCAATAATCCATAAAATAACCGCATTTTATTCTAAGCGTTGCATAAACGGCTCTTAAACAAAATAAAGTGCGGTGAATTTTACAGGTAATTTTTATGATGAAATCAATCAAAACAATCTGCTTTGTTGGGGCAACAACCTTTTTAACTGCTTGTGGTTGGCACTTCGATAATGGTGCTGCTGTTCCTGCAGAATTAAAAACAATGGCTCTTGAAAGTAGCGACCCATACAGTGAAATGTCAATGGCAATGCGTAAACAACTGCTTAGCAACAACGTAAACCTTGTTCCAGCAAAACAAGGTGTGCCAGTGTTGCGTTTAAATAAACAGACTTCAAGCGATAAAGTGGCATCTGTCTTTAAACAAGGCCGTGAAGCAGAAAAAGTATTGACCCTTGATGTTGAAGCAAGTGTACGCTTGGCTAACGGAGAAACCTATCCAATCTCTGCAAAAATCAACCGCACTTTCTTTGATAACTCACGTGCTGCATTAGCAAAATCAGCTGAACGTGATGTGATTTGGAATGATATGCGTGAACAAGCGGCTCGCCAATTAATTAATAAAATGGCCGCCTTGCAACACCAAGTTCAAGGAAAATAATGAACCGCATTTTTCCTGAGCAACTGGCCTCTAACCTGAACAGCCATTTAGCGAAAGTCTATTTTTTGGTTGGGACAGATCCCCTGTTGCTCAGTGAAAGTGAAGATCTCATTCATCAAGCCGCCCTTCTTCAAGGTTTTGATGAAAAAAATCAAATCATCATAGATACTAATACTGACTGGTCTGCATTAATTGAGACCAGCCAATCTATGGGGCTCTTCTTTAATAAGCAAATTTTCATTCTCAATTTACCCGAAAATCTGACCGCACTTTTGCAGAAAAACCTTCAGCAATTTATCAGTGGATTAAATGAAGATAGCTTGCTTGTCCTCACCTTGCCTAAATTGTCTAAAGTAGCCGAAAAACAAGAATGGTTTATTCAGGCAAATCAACTTGATCCGCAATCTGTGATCGTGAACTGCCAAACGCCGAGTTCAGAACAACTTTCTCGTTGGGTGAAGCATCGTACAAAAAACATGGGATTATCAGCTGATGAGGAAGCCATTCAACTACTTTGTTACAGCTATGAAAATAATCTACTGGCATTGAAACAAGCATTACAGCTTTTAGATTTGCTTTATCCTGATCACAAACTCACGTATAACCGCGTTAAATCAGTCGTAGAGCAATCTTCTGTCTTTACCCCTTTCCAATGGATTGATGCATTGTTATCAGGCAAAGCAAACCGCTCAAAGCGGATTTTGCGTGGTTTACAAGCTGAAGATGTGCAACCTGTCATTTTATTGCGTACTTTACAGCGTGAACTGCTCACGTTGCTAGAATTAACCAAACCACAGCTGCGTAATCCCTCTCTTAACACGAGTTTGTCTACACAAACACTCAAAGCGGATTTTGACCGTCTCAAAATTTGGCAGAATCGTCGTCACCTTTATATGGCAGCGATACAACGACTCACCTATCAAAAGCTCTTTGACATATTGCAAGAATTGGCAGATATTGAGCGCACAACCAAGCAAGAATATGGTCAAGACGTGTGGGTAAAATTGGCAGACTTATCGGTTAAATTTTGCTTATAAAAAAATCTCGGTGTTAACCGAGATTTTTTATTATTGCGCAATTTTTAAATCTTTATACAGATAATTTCGATAGCTATTCACTAAATCCATATCATCTGCATCTTCGAGCTTACCTTGGCTTAACTGACGCATAGCGATATTTGCTCGCATAAAGTCATCTTTCGGTGATAAACCTGCCACATCAAGTAATACGCCACCAACAAAGGCTAAATCTAAGAAATCTTGCTGTTGAACAAAGTCAGTCTTACGATTAGTTCTAACCACAAATTGAGTTACATAATCTGGATTCGCAAAGTTACCTTTTTTCGGTGGAAGCTGATTATCAAAAGCAACCTGATGATCACCAAAATAACCGAATACATAAGGTGTTTCACGTGATTTTAAATAATCATTTAAACCTTCGATCGCCTCATTAAGGCTATCAATACGATCAATATAATCATTCAAGCAAGAAATTGCTTTTCCCCCTAAACGCTTACTCGCCAAATTAAAATGGTTTGGCATATTCGTGTTGTAAGGGCCGTGCTCTTTCATGGTTAGCACATAAACAAACATCGGCTGTTTCACATTTTCCAATGATGGATGCTGTTTCTGCAAAATCAGTTTGGTGTAATACATCATCTCTTCACTGCTAATATGCCAGAGATTTTTGCTGATTGATGCGGGATAGCCTAAATCTTGTGGTTGCAACATTAAATCAAAACCAAAGTGGTCATAAGCAGGTTTTGCGTTGTAGTTACCTTTCGTAAAAGGCGATAACGCCACGCAAAAATAGCCTTGTTCACGGAGATTTTTAATAAAACCAGTCTGTAAGTGTGGGACAACGGAATAAAACACCCCACTTGCCAAAGCACCAAAATCGGTTGAAGGCACCCCTGCAAGGAAAGCAAATTCAGATTTCCACGTTGCACCACCCAGCGTATGTACACGCAATGGACTCACAAATGCGGTATTTTCCTGCTTATTAAACATTGAAAATGGTGGGATGGTTTCTGCATCAAAATCAAATTGATGGGGATTCAAGGTTGATTCTTGTAGACACACCACTATGTCTGGTTTTTCTGCGTCTGGCTTTTCTGCACTTTCAGTTTTACTCTCAGCCTTTTCATTTAAAAGTGCGGTCATCTTTTCTTTAAATTTTTGACTATTACCTTCAAATTCTGGCACTTTAAAGAATACGCCACGACAAGACATAGGCAGGTTTAAGAAAACATCTCGACCATCATCTGGCAATGAATCCAGCCAGACTTTTGTCGCATCTGGATCTTTAGAATAATGCCACATTAAACCAAAGCTCGTTACAGCGAGTATTGATGCAAATACGCGAAATCCAGTAGATGCAGTTTCAGCATCTGACCAGCCAAAGATAGCATAACCCAACAGACCTAATAGCCCCAACACGCCGAAAATGGCCCCTTTATAATGTAAAAGGGTTTCCCAATTTCGCCAGTCTGTCACAAGCCAAAAATCTGAAATGAGTAAAGGTTGTTTGTAGTAATGAATTTTCATTCGATGGAATAGCATCAATACCACAAAAAGTACGGACGCAAAATTCAATCCGCGTTGCCATTGACCGGTTATTGCAAACATAGCGCTAAACAATAAAACGAATAATGCAATCGCAAAAAAATATGTCCAACGATAGTGCGAATTGACGATAAAAATCACCGTCGCAATAAAAAATAAACTCAGAAAAATACTTGGAATCATAATAAATAAATTTGATTAAATGTTATTTGACACTTTCAGCTACTAAACGCTGAATCAGCTTTAAATTGGCTGGTGGGAATTGCCCTGCATCAAGCTCACTTTGTTCAAGCCAAAAACCTTCCTGACCTTCTCGACCAAACGGCTCGCCAATCCATTCTGTGACCAAATAAAAACTAAAATCTAAAATTTTGGTTGGATATTCAAATTGAAAACGTTCGTACAGTTCAGCATTTAAAAT
>CAJMPC010000056.1:0-9556 GCA_905215245.1 uncultured bacterium
AGAAAGGCGGCGACAACAGATTTTGGCAATAGTTTCCCCTTCCTTTCTGGTCAGAACAGCTTATTCTAAGCGAACTTTGTACAAAAAGGAAGCATAATAAAAAGGATTTACCAAAAATTACAATTAATTAAGATAAAACTTAAGTTATGTAAATATATGTAAAGATTTCTGATGTTTTTTACAAAAACTTTAAAGATATGTAAATTTTTGTTTAAAAAATAAACATATTTAGATACTAAAAGCACAACTTCGCCTTTCTTTTTTCTTTACGAAAGTATCGAATTAGATCAAACTAACGCCATCAAATAAGATAAGGAAAAGTACATGACTATTTGGAAAAAAGTATTCACGCTTGAACAGCTCAACGAAATGGGGAAAGATTGTGCTGTTGGGCATTTAGGCATTGAGATTTCGGCTTATGGTGAAAACTGGATTGAAGCAAAAATGCCGGTTGATCATCGCACCACACAGCCTTTCGGTTTATTACATGGTGGTGTGTCTGTGGCATTGGCTGAAACCATTGGCTCTTTGGCGGGATTTCTCTGTATAGAAGAAGGGCAAGTTGCCTTGGGATTAGATATCAACGCCAATCATCTTCGCCCAGTGAAAAAAGGTTTTGTTACCGCAAAAGCAACACCAATTGCTTTAAGTCAAAATACCCATGTTTGGCAAATTGACATTCGCGATGAACAAGATAAACTCTGTTGCGTTTCTCGATTAACGCTTTCTATCAAACATTTATGACTATAACTCAAAAAATTGGCATCATTTTAGCGAATCTTGGTACGCCTGATGCCCCTCAACCCGCGGCGATCTCCCGTTATCTAGCAGATTTTTTAATGGATCCCCGCGTGGTCGATTTGCCTCGTTGGAAATGGTATCCCCTTTTAAAAGCCATTATTTTACCGATGCGTTCTAAACGCATTGCACGAAATTACCAATCTATTTGGACAGAACAAGGCTCTCCCCTACTTGCCATTACAAAGCAACAACAAGCGGGTTTACAAGCTTATTTGACTGAACAAGGCATCAATGCACAAGTCGAAATTGCCATGACTTATGGCAATCCTTCGATGAAAAGTGCGGTCAAAAATTTAACGATTTTTCTGGCCGTACTTTTTCTTTTACGCTATTTAAATTTTCGTCAATTTGAAAAAATATTGATGTTTTGATAATATATATTTCGTATTTGGAAACAATCCACTCAAATCCTACTGAGCGTTTCCTTCAAAATCGCACTTCTCCGTGCTATCATTTGCGATGGTTCCATCTCACCATTTAGGGCTTAAGGCCTTATTTTATTTAATCTGATTTTATTTTTATTCACTTAATTTTTAAGGGGGAAGCGTTGTCTTTATCTAAATTTATGGAAAAGCAAACGTCGTTCAATCCTTTAGTGATTGGTGCAACGTTATTTTTTGTGGTGTTGCTTGTCGCGATGATTTTAATCGCACCTGAACAAACACAAACTTTATTAAATGCTGCTAAATCGGGCATTTTTGCCAACTTTAGTTGGTTTTACGTATTAGCATTCTCAGTATTTTTGGGCTTTTTAGTCATTTTATCAGTCAGTAGCCTAGGTAATATCAAATTAGGCAATGATGAAGAAGAGCCTGAATTTGGTTTTCTGTCTTGGTTGGCGATGTTATTTGCTGCCGGTATGGGGGTAGGGTTGATGTTCTTTGGTGTAGCAGAGCCATTGACGCATTACTTATCTGATATTACCACAGGCAGCGCAGAGCATAAGCAACAAGAAGCCTTGTTACACACCTTATTCCACTGGGGAATTCATGCCTGGGCGGTGTATGGCACGATTGCGTTGGCATTGGCTTACTTTGGATTCCGTTACAAATTACCTTTGGCATTACGTTCTTGTTTCTATCCGTTATTGAAAGAGCGTATTAATGGCAAGTTAGGCGATCTTATCGACATTATGGCGTTACTTGCCACCTTATTTGGTGTTATCACAACATTAGGTTTTGGTGCATCACAATTGGGTGCAGGCTTACATCAATTAGGCTGGATTAGCGAAAATAGCTTCAGCTTGCAAGTTGTCGTAATTGCCGTGGTAATGAGTTTAGCGATATTTTCCGCGATTTCTGGTGTAGGGAAAGGGGTAAAAATCTTAAGTGAGCTGAATTTAACATTAGCTTTCTGTTTGTTGATTTTCGTATTGGTGGCGGGGCCAACACTTTATTTGTTATCTGCTTTTAGCGACAACATCGGAACTTATCTCAGCAACTTAGTCCAATTAAGCTTCAAAACCTATGTTTATGAACAAGAACATACTGGCTGGGTTAGCGGTTGGACCATTCTGTATTGGGCATGGTGGTGTTCTTGGGCGCCATTTGTAGGTTTATTTATTGCGCGTATCTCGAAAGGACGTACCATTCGCGAATTTATTTTCGGTGTGTTGGTGATTCCTAGCATGTTCGGCATCTTGTGGTTTACCGTATTTGGTAATACGGCCATTTGGTTGAATGATGGGGAAGCTGCAGGTACGTTAGGACAAATGATTTCCTCGCCCGAAACGTTACTCTTTAAATTCTTAGATTATTTACCGCTTTCTGGTGTGACCGGTTTAGTGAGTTTGGTGGTGATTTCTTTATTCTTTATCACCTCAGCAGACTCTGGTATTTATGTATTAAATAACATTGCATCACGCGATAAAAGCCTTGCAGCACCTCGTTGGCAGGCTGTGATGTGGGGTGTATTAATGTCAGTCGTCGCGATTGTTTTAATGCAATCGGGTGGTTTGGCAAACCTGCAGGCAATGACTTTGTTGGTAGCATTACCTTTTGCGATGTTGATGTTATTGATGTGTTTTAGTTTATGGAAAGGTTTGAATGCGGATAAAAAATATTTTGATACCAAAGTGAATCCAACCAGTATTTTCTGGACGGGGGATAAGTGGAAAGAACGTTTGGAACAAATGATGAACCAAACGCAAGAAAAAGATATTTTACGTTTCCTTAAACATACGGTATTACCGGCTATGCGTGAATTACGTCAAGAGTTGATTGGCAAATATGACTTAAGCGTACAAATTAACACGTTATTTGATCAAGATGAACCTGCAGTGGAATTGGTCATCCAAAAAGAATCAATGCGAGACTTTATGTACGGGGTGAAATCTATCGGTCGTGAGGTGTCAGAGCAATTAATTAATGACGATAACTTGCCACATATCCAGCATAGTATGACTTATGAACCATACACTTATTTCTTTGATGGTCGAGTGGGTTATGACGTGCAATATATGGATCAAGATGAATTAATTGCCGATATGTTGAAACATTATGAACGTTACTTAAGTTTGCTAGACGATGTGGGTCAAGAATTGATGGCACACGAGCAAACAGAACTGGCTGAATAATAAGACTAAAGTGCGGTTGAAAATCCTCTAAATTTTTAACCGCACTTTTTATCTTAAAACAAATATGAAGATACAAAATACTTTCAAAGCAAATGTTATTTGGGGCAGTTTAGGTTTTAGTTTAGCGATTATTGCAGCCCTTTTATTTGATACGCAGCAAACGATATCTTATCTTGCTGCGGCAAAAGCCTTTATTTTCTCTCAATTTAGCTGGTTTTATATTTTACTGAGTGCATTTTTTCTGTTCTTTTTACTTTTCTTGGCGTTAGGACGATACGGCGATATTAAACTAGGGAGTGATGAGGAAGAACCAGAGTTTAAATTAGGCTCTTGGATTGCATTACTCTTCACCTCTGGAATTGGTATTGGCATTGTTTTTCTCGGTGTTGCTGAACCGCTTTCACATTTTCTTTCACCAATAGGTGAATATGAGAAAGTTAGAACGGCATTATTTTTTAGTATTTTTCATTGGAGTATCAGTGCTTGGGCTATTTATGGATTAATTGCACTTACGATAGCTTACTTCGGATTTCGCTATAAATTACCCTTTTCTTTACGCTCTTGTTTTTATCCCTTACTGAAAGAAAAGATTAATGGAAGAGTCGGGGATGTCATTGATATTCTCGGGATTTGTACCACCTTATTTGGCGTAGTCGCAACCTTAGGTTACAGTGCGATTCGGTTGGCTGCAGCATTCCACTCAATGCATTTATTGGATAACTCACCGTATTTGGTTCCCCTTATTTTAGTGAGTGTTTTTATCATTGCTATCTTAATTTCACTGCAGGGTATCGCCAACGGGTTCCGTATTCTTAGTGAGCTAAATCTAGGCGTTACTTTTCTCTTTATGCTACTGGTTTTGCTATTCGGTCCGACAATATATTTAATTTCTGCTTTTACGGAAAATATTGGTACCTATTTAAGCGGTTTAATTAGAGTCGGCTTCAAGGCTTATGCCTATGATGTAGAACATCTAGACTGGTTTATGGATTGGACGGTTTTTTACTGGGCATGGTGGTTTTCATGGGCGCCAGGCTTTGGGATTTTTATCGCACGGATTTCTCGCGGACGAACTTTGCGAGAGTTTATTTTCGGCGTATTGATGGTACCAAGTTTATTCTTCGTTTTGTGGTTCACGGTATTTGGTAATGGAGCAATTTGGGTGAATGAGCATCTTGCTAAGGGGGCATTAGGTCGAGCTGTAAATGATGTGGGATCACTTCTTTTTGATTTTTTGAGTTATTTACCCTATTCCGGTTTAACTAAAACGTTAGCTTTATTTATTATCACACTCTTTTTTATTGTAACCATTAACTTTGGTATTTATACGCTTAATAATATCGCAATTGAAGACAAAAGCCAGGTTTCACCTCGTTGGCAATCTATGTTTTGGGGTGGTTTATTGTCAGCTGTTACGTTTGTTCTTTATCTTTTTGGCGGTATTGAAATACTCCAATCAACGATGTTGTTTTTCTCTTTGCCTTTTGCTCTGTTGATGTCAGTGATGGCATGGAGTTTGTTGAAAGGTTTACGATTTGAGCGTCAATATTATTCCACAGAGGTTTCAGATTTGTGGACAGGTGCAAACTGGCGTAGCCGTTTAAGACAGTTAGTGATTGAACCTAAGCGAGATGATGCCATTTTACATTTAAAAACAACGGCGCTTTTGGCAATGAGAGAGTTGCGCCAGTTACTCATCGGTACCTATGGTTTAAATGTGATATTACAGCAACATTTTGACCGCGATAATAATCAACTGGTTCTTTCTATTGAAAATGGATTAGCAGAAGATTTTTTTTATCAAATTACCTTGTTCGAGAAGCCTGAGCCTGAAACAGCACAAGTTCATCATGCATTAATGGTTTCAACCAATATTCAATTGGAAGGTTATCCTTTGAGTATTACAAATGAAGAGGATTTGATCGTGGACATCTTGCAATGTTATGAGCGATACATGAGAGAGCTGGATTTTGTTATTTCATAACTCCTGTCTCATGAGCAAACAGAACTGGCTGAATAATAAGACTAAAGTGTGGTTAAAAATCCTCTAATTTTTTTGACCGCACTTTTAAAATTACCTCTTGAGACAAATGCATAAAAAGAGTATATTCAAGCCCAAATTTTCAATTTAATTCTAACGGAGTTTTTCTATGTTTGGTTTATCCCCAGCACAAATGATTATTTTATTAGTCGTGATTTTATTAGTATTTGGTACCAAAAAATTACGCAATGCGGGATCTGATCTTGGCGCAGCAGTAAAAGGCTTTAAAAAAGCGATGTCTGATGATGAGCCGAAAAAAGATGCTGAGTTTACTCAAATTAAAGACGGTACAACCACCGCTGAAAAAACTGAAACTGTAAAAGATAAAGAACAGGCATAACCGTGTTTGATATTGGTTTTTCCGAACTTGTTTTATTGATGCTTGTGGGCTTAGTAGTGCTAGGCCCTAAGCGTTTACCTGTGGCTATTCGCACGGTAATGGGCTGGGTGAAAACGATCCGTGGATTGGCAGCTAATGTTCAAAATGAATTAAAACAAGAGCTTAAATTGCAAGAGTTGCAAGATAGTATTAAGAAAGCGGAACAACTTAATCTCAAACAGCTTTCCCCAGATTTAAGTAAAACCGTTGAAGAGCTGAAAGAGCAAGCTCAAAAAATGCGTGCAGAGTTAGAAGAAAAAGCAGCTGCAGCAGGTACAACGGTGGAAGAGCAAATTAAAGAAATTAAAAGTGCGGCTGAAAATCCGGCTGATTCTGCGGAAAAACTTGAGGTAAGCGCACAAGAAACAGCAGAGAAATCGGTTGAAACAGCATCCACAGAACATGCAGAGAATGAAACTGCCGAAGTTTTGGAATCTGAAAAAGCAGAGGTGGATTTGACCGCACTTGAACCTCATGAACAAGCTGAATTAACTGAGCGTTTATCCGATTACTATTCGCCGGATGATGTGGAGCTACAGCCAGCACCCAAATCTGAAGCGAAGTCCTAGAGAATAATTATGAGCAATACGACGGACGATTCCCAACCGTTAATTACCCATCTTGTTGAACTCAGAAACCGCTTATTACGTTGTGTAATTTGTATTTTAGTGGTTTTTGTGGCGTTGGTTTATTTTTCTAATGATATTTATCATTTTGTTGCCGCACCTTTAACAGCGGTGATGCCAAAAGGTGCAACGATGATTGCAACCAATATCCAAACGCCTTTCTTTACACCAATTAAATTAACCGCGATTGTTTCGGTGTTTATTTCTGTCCCTTATTTGCTTTATCAAATTTGGGCATTTGTTGCACCAGCACTGTATCAACATGAAAAACGTTTAATTTATCCGTTATTATTTTCCAGTACAGTTTTATTCTATTGCGGTGTAGCGTTTGCTTATTATGTTGTTTTCCCTTTCGTGTTTAGTTTCTTTACGCAAACTGCACCAGAAGGGGTAGCTATCGCAACAGATATCAGCAGTTACCTTGATTTTGCGCTAGCATTATTCTTGGCTTTCGGTGTGTGCTTTGAAGTACCTGTTGCCATTATTTTGCTTTGCTGGACAGGTGTCACAACCACGAAAGCATTGGCGGCAAAACGTCCTTATATTATTGTGGGAGCGTTCTTTGTTGGCATGATCTTAACACCACCAGACGTGTTTTCTCAAACTTTACTTGCTGTACCAATGTGTCTTCTCTTTGAATTAGGCTTGTTAGTTGCACGTTTCTATCAACCGAAAGAGGATGAAGAAGAGGCAGTTGATGAGGAAAGTGCGGTAGAAAATCAGGGTGATTTGAATCACAAAGATTAAGAAAATGGGCGTAGATGGATACGCCCTTTTAACATCATAAAAACAGGAAATATTATTATGACTCAACAAATTTTAGGCGGTTTTCCAACTCGTCGTCTTCGTCGTTTACGTAAACATGATTTTAGCCGCCGTTTAGTGGCAGAAAATACCTTAACAGCTAATGATTTAATTTATCCGGTATTTATCATTGAAGGCGAAAATCATCGTGAGCCAGTGCCTTCTATGCCTAAAGTTGAACGTTTAACCATCGATCAATTATTAATTGAAGCAGGTCTTTTGGTGAAATATGGTGTGCCTGTGATCGCATTATTCCCTGTGGTTGAGCAAGATAAAAAATCTTTAATGGCGGATGAGGCATTTAACCCGAATGGTTTGGTACAGCGTGCAGTGAGAGCATTGAAAGCCGCTTATCCAGAATTAGGGGTATTAACCGATGTCGCACTCGATCCTTATACACTACATGGACAAGACGGGATCATTGATGAAGAAGGCTATGTATTAAACGATATTACAACAGATATCCTGATTAAACAGGCTGTTTCACACGCTGAAGCAGGTGCTGATATTGTGGCACCGAGTGATATGATGGATGGACGTATTGGTCGTATTCGTCAGGCATTGGAAGAAAATGGTCATATCAATACGCAAATTATGGCGTATTCTGCAAAATATGCGTCTAATTATTATGGTCCATTCCGTGATGCCGTTGGTTCTGCCGGCAACCTTAAAGGTGGTGACAAGAAAAACTATCAACTTGATCCAGCCAACGGTAATGAAGGCTTGCAAGAAGTGGCTCTTGATTTACAAGAAGGCGCGGATATGGTGATGGTGAAACCAGGTATGCCATATTTAGACATGGTATATCGTGTGAAAGACTATTTCGGCGTGCCAACTTTTGCTTATCAAGTTTCTGGTGAATATGCAATGCATATGGCAGCGATTCAGAATGGTTGGTTGAAAGAAAAAGAATGCATTATGGAATCATTGCTTTGCTTTAAACGTGCTGGTGCGGATGGTATTTTGACGTATTTTGCGAAGCAAGTCGCTGAATGGCTTTACTTAGAAGGTAAAAATAAATAAGCACTTTTTAACTTGAAGTGCTAATCTAGGTGTTAATTTTAGATCTCATTTAATAAAAACGAGAAAATATTAAATATTTTCTCGTTTTTTATTTTTTCTTCATTTTTTCTATAAAAAAACTATTGCTAAATTGATTTTTCTATTGCTATATTGAAGGCACACCGCAAGAAGACGGTGAAATAAAATAATTTTACACACATCATACTCACTCACTACTAGAAGGAAAATCCTATGTCAGCAGTAGCATCATTAGACGCATTTCTTGAAAAAGTGGCTCAACGTGACGGCCACCAACCTGAATTTTTACAAGCCGTTCGTGAAGTCTTCACGTCAATCTGGCCTTTCTTGGAAGCAAATCCTAAATACCGTTCAGAAGCTTTATTAGAGCGTTTAGTGGAACCTGAGCGCGCATTTCAGTTCCGTGTGGCGTGGACTGATGATAAAGGTCAAGTCCAAGTAAACCGAGCTTTCCGTATTCAATTCAACAGCGCAATTGGGCCATACAAAGGAGGAATGCGTTTCCATCCATCGGTAAACTTATCGATTTTAAAATTCTTAGGTTTTGAACAGATCTTTAAAAATGCCTTAACCACATTGCCAATGGGCGGTGCGAAAGGGGGCTCAGATTTTGATCCTAAAGGCAAATCAGATGCTGAAGTGATGCGTTTCTGTCAAGCTTTAATGGCCGAGTTATATCGTCATGTTGGTCCAGATACTGATGTCCCAGCAGGAGATATTGGTGTAGGTGGTCGCGAAGTCGGTTATCTTGCAGGCTATATGAAAAAATTATCAAACCAAGCCGCTTGCGTGTTTACTGGTCGTGGTCTTTCATTCGGAGGGAGCTTAATTCGTCCAGAAGCAACGGGGTATGGATTGGTGTATTTTGCCCAAGCGATGCTTGCAGAGAAAGGGGATAGCTTCCTAGGCAAAACGGTTTTAGTTTCAGGTTCAGGTAACGTAGCACAATATGCGATTGAAAAAGCGATGGCGCTAGGTGCGAAAGTCGTAACTTGTTCTGACTCTGCGGGTTATGTGTATTTACCTGAAGGGTTTGATCGTGAAAAATTAGAGGCATTATTAGCAAAATGAACCCTCTCCGCATACACTTACAATTAATCGGAATGGCTATTTTATGGGGTGCATCTTGGCCTTGGGGGCGAGTGGTTGCTCAAGCTATGCCGACGTTTGTTGCCTCCAGTTTGAGATTTTTCTTTGCGATTATTCCGCTCATGATTTGGTTATATGCGGCAAATCGCTTTAAATATGCGAAACAACTAAGAGCAAACCAATGGATAGGGTTGTTTGTG
>CAJMPC010000057.1:0-9498 GCA_905215245.1 uncultured bacterium
TATCACTGGCATTATTTATGTTTTCTGAGCTGGATTGGGTACATTGGGGCTGGAGTGATGTACCAGTGCTGTTTTTATGCCTCGCTTCTGGATTTATTGCACTCAGTGTAATGGCAATCAATACTGTCGCTTTTGTACGCAAGATGCTGAAAACCTTAAGAACACTGAGTGGAGAGAGCGAACTTGATGAAAATATTGGTACGCTCGCATTATTTAAAATACTTTGGATTGAAAGTAGCAGCAAACAATTAATCTTTTTCGCCGTGGTGAATATTGTTGCTGTATTTATGGTGTTAGTTTACGGCACTAAATATGCATTGAATTTTTATAGCTCGATTTCAACATTAAATGATTAGGTCATAATAGAAAGTTAGGTTAAGTCTCGAATATGAAAAAAACAGCCCTAAAATTTACCGCACTTTTGCTTGGTTTGACGCTTGCAAGTGGTGTATTTGCAACAGAAAATCACAAAAGTACACAGAATGCAGATTATGAGCTTGAGAAAGTCTTAATTTTCAGCCGTCATGGGTTGCGTTCACCAGTGGAAAAAGATCCACAAGAAATGGCAAAATATTCCCCGTATGAGTGGGCGAAATGGGATGTGCCATCAGGTTATCTCACGGCAAAAGGTACAGTATTAGAAACCTATTTCGGACAATATTTAGGTCAATGGCTGGCAGACAAAGGATTATTAACAACAGAACGTTGTGCATCAGGCGAAGGTATTTTCGCTTATGCGAATGCAGTACAACGCACAGTTGCAACGGGGCAAGCTATTGTGGCAGGGGCTTTTGCCGGATGTAATGTGCAATTACACCATCGCGGTGAAATTGGTTCAGAAAAAGATCCAATTTTTACTACAAAAGTCCACAACCCAAGCAAAGCCTTGATTGAATCTGCAAAAAATAATGTTGATTTAACCGCTTTACAGCAAAAACTTGCACCAAATTATGCGTTATTAAGTGAAATCATTGATTATAAAAATTCACCAAACTGCTTACAAAAAGGCGAATGTGATTTAGGTGGAAAAGTCGGTGAATACAGTATTAAAGACGGCAAGTCGGTCAAAATTACGGGTTCTATCAGCACAGGAAAGAAAATTGTCAGTGCATTATTGCTCGCGCATTATGTGGGCAAGCCTGATTCAGAAATCGCCAACGGCCGCGTGGATAGCCAAGAAAAATGGCGTGCAATTAACGAAATAAAAAACGAATATTACCGCACGTTATTTAAAAACAACGAATCGTTGGCACAAAATGCCTCATATCCGTTGTTAGCATTTATTCAGCAACAGCTAAATAGCAAAAATAAAATTAACTTATTGGTTGGACACGATTCTAATATTGTCGCTCTGCTTGCAGCACTAGGTGTTGAGCCTTATGAATTGAATGATTCATTGGAAAATATCCCAATCGGTGGCAAGTTGCTATTTGAAGTGTGGAAGCACAAACCAAGTGGTAAGCTCAAATTTAAGTTGGATTATGTGTATCAAACCACCGAGCAGCTGATTAACATCACACCATTAAGTTTAGCGACACCACCAAACCAAACAGCATTAACCCTCAAAGGCTGTGAAAAAGATGCAAATGGTTTTTGTGATTACGAACGTTTTCAACAGGTATTGAGTGGGAGTATTGAAAACGGTAAGAAGTAGCGTTCATGCAACCCTATGAAAAATACTTAAAAGAAAATTCGCAAAAACTTCGCAATAATCAAACCGATGCAGAAAATAAACTTTGGCAACGGATTAATCGGGATCAGTTATTAGGCTTTCGGTTTAATCGGCAAAAGCCACTTTTAAGCTATATCGTTGATTTTTATTGTGCGAAAGCAAAGCTGATTATCGAATTAGACGGTAGTCAGCACTATGAGCCCGATCATCAGGAAAAAGACGCATTGCGAGATGCAGAATTAAATTCACTTGGTTTTACGGTGATGCGGTTTAGCAATGATGAAGTAATGCGTGAAATTGAAGCGGTAGTTGAGCAGATTTATTTATTTTTGGAGAATGTGAGGGCTGATTGAGTATGAGGTTGGATTAACCTCTGCCAAATCTCCCCTAACCCCTCTTTGCTAAAGAGGGGGATTTATTGAGTAAATTGATAGTAACTGACTCATTTACATTTTAATTTCAATAGAGATTAAATTATCTGCTTTCAAAAAACGTTAAAGTAGAACATAAATATTTAACCCTCCAAAGATCCAATCCCCTCTTTAGCAAAGAGGGGTTAGGGGAGATTTGGCAGAAGTAATAACAAAGAAAATAAGAATTTAAATCTACAGAATTTTTAAATAAGAGAAACAAAATGACAACCCAAAACTTCCTAGTAGAAATCGGCACGGAAGAGCTGCCACCAAAAGCTCTCAAAACATTAGCGACCTCTTTTGCGGATAACGTTGAGGCGGAATTAAACCAAGCGAGTTTAACCTTCGATAAAATCGAATGGTTTGCGGCGCCGCGTCGTTTGGCAGTGAAAGTGTTGAACTTGGCGACACAACAACCGAGCAAAGAAATCGAAAAACGTGGTCCGGCAGTGTCAGCAGCCTTTGATGCGGAAGGTAAACCGACCAAAGCAGCTGAAGGCTGGGCGCGTGGTTGTGGTATTACTGTGGAACAAGCAGAACGCATTGCAACTGATAAAGGTGAATGGCTCGTTCATCGTGCAAAAATTGAAGGTCAACCGACCAAAAACTTGCTTAATGACATTGTGGCAAATGCGTTGGCGAAATTGCCAATTCCAAAACCAATGCGTTGGGCTGACAAAACCGTGCAATTTATCCGTCCGGTTCACACGGTTACTATGTTATTGGGTGACGAGTTAATTGAAGGTGAAATTTTAGGTGTGGCAAGTGCGCGCACTATTCGCGGTCACCGTTTCTTAGGCGAGAAAGAATTTGAAATTCAACATGCTGACCAATATCCACAATTATTGCGTGAGAAAGGTTCTGTGGTAGCCGACTTCAACGAGCGTAAAGCCGAAATTTTGGCAAAATCTCAAGCAAAAGCGACCGCACTTGGCGGCGTGGCTGACATTGAAGAAAGCTTACTTGAAGAAGTGACTTCGTTGGTGGAATATCCAAACGTTTTAGCAGCAAAATTTGAAGAACGCTTCTTAGCGGTGCCCGCGGAAGCCTTGGTTTACACCATGAAAGGTGACCAAAAATATTTCCCGATTTATGACAAAGACGGCAAATTATTACCGCACTTTATTTTTGTATCGAACATCAACCCTGAAGATCCAACGGCGATTATCGAAGGAAACGAAAAAGTGGTTCGCCCACGTTTAACCGATGCGGAATTCTTCTTCAAAACGGACTTAAAACAAAAACTGGTTGATCGTTTACCACGCTTAGAAACGGTGTTATTCCAACAACAACTGGGTACATTAAAAGACAAAACAGACCGCATTGAGCAACTTGCAGGCGAAATTGCAAAACAAATCGGTGCAGACGAAGCGAAAGCAAAACGTGCAGGTTTACTGTCAAAATGTGACTTAATGACCAACATGGTATTCGAATTTACTGATACGCAAGGCGTAATGGGTATGCATTACGCTCGTCATGACGGTGAAGATGAAGAAGTGGCAGTCGCATTAAACGAACAATATATGCCACGCTTTGCGGGGGATGAATTACCAAAATCACTCGTTGCAAGTGCGGTCGCTTTAGCAGATAAATTTGACACCTTAACGGGGATCTTCGGTATCGGCCAAGCACCAAAAGGTAGCGCAGACCCATTTGCATTGCGTCGTGCAGCATTAGGTGCATTACGTATTATCGTAGAGAAAAACTTACCACTAGATTTAGAAGATTTAGTGAAAAAATCAGCCGCACTTTTCGGTGATAAACTCACGAATCAAAATGTGGTTGCTGATGTGGTGGACTTTATGCTCGGTCGTTTCCGTGCATGGTATCAAGATGAAGGCATTGCGGTGGATGTGATTCAAGCCGTATTGGCGCGTCGTCCAACTCGTCCAGCTGACTTTGATGCTCGCGTGCGTGCAGTTTCACACTTCCGTACTTTAGATTCAGCGGAAGCGTTAGCAGCAGCAAACAAACGTGTTAGCAATATCTTAGCCAAAGCGGATGCTGTAATTGGCGAGATCAATTTGACCGCTTGCGTAGAGCCAGCAGAAAAAGCCCTTGCTGAAGCGGTACTTGCATTACGTACTGAAGTACAACCGCTTATCGCACAAGGTGATTACACCGCAGTATTAGATAAATTAGCGAACTTACGCGCACCGGTAGACAACTTCTTTGATAACGTGATGGTAAATGCTGAAGATCCAGCATTACGCCAAAACCGCTTAGCGATTTTAAACACGTTACAAGACTTGTTCTTACAAGTGGCGGATATTTCGGTATTGCAATAATGAATCTAAAAAAGGATGGTCAATTTTCCAACGACCATCCTTTTGTATATAGACTTCAAATGATTATTTCTCTATAATCAACCGCACTTTCCCCCCTTAGCTCAGTCGGTTAGAGCAGGCGACTCATAATCGCTTGGTCACTGGTTCAAGTCCGGTAGGGGGGACCATTTATTGAGATCGCATTAGGCGATCTTTTTTATTGCCTTTCTCTAATGCGTTTTAGGCGTTATATCCTTTCAACAATTCAGCCCAATTTTCTTCATTGAATTGAATATTCATTCTGCCGACTTCTTTGACAAAAGAGCGGTGTAATCTTTCTAGGTTGCTTTGTTTCCAAAAATCGCCTGATTTTTGACTGCACTTATCGAAATCAATGAGCCAACATTTTTGTTCATTTCCGAGTTGTTGAACGAGAATATTATGGGCATTGAGATCCGTATGGCAAATTTGTAAATCATGCAGCTGACGAATTAATTTACCAATGGCTTGCCAGATGTCATTCGGCAGTTGCTGTGTTTGTAAAAGTGCGGTCAGATCTTGGGCATTTTCGATCTTTTCAATCAAGATATCCGCTTGGTAGCAAATTCCTAGTTTGCCTTTTTTAACACGTGCAGCAATCGGTTTGGGTACGGCTACACCTGCTTGATGGAGTTGATTTAACAGCTGAAATTCCGCCACGCTGCGAGTTTCACTAAATGATTGAAAACGATAGCGATCTTTGTTGAATTTTCCCCATAAACCACCGCGATAATAATGACGAAGGGCAGTGTTTACACCAAACAGATCTTTTGTATTTAGGAAGTAGGTTGTGCCGCGTCCTATGGCTGAACCGGTAATCCGTTGTTGTTTTTCCCAAAAAGCCGATTCAAAAAATGAAGCGGGTTCAGTTGGTTTTTCCGTGAGATTAAAAAGAAAGAATTGATTATCTTGTTGGAATTCAAGCATTTTAGTTGAACCGAATAATAGAAAATGCCCTCATTCTACTTTAAAATAGACGGAAATTAAATGCGCGAGGAATTCAAATGTCCCATTCTCCACTTTTTACCTCTCCCCCTAAATCACTTTGTATTTTGCGTTTGTCTGCTGTGGGCGATGTTTGTCATGCACTGGCTGTGGTGCAGCATATTCAACGTCATTGGCCACAAACGAAATTAACGTGGATTGTGGGTAAAACAGAAATGGGCTTGCTTTCTGGTATTGAAGGCGTGGAGCTTGTCCCTTACGATAAAAAGAGCGGTTGGAAAGGCGTGTGGAATTTATGGATGTTTTTGAAAAACAATCAATTTGATGCGCTTTTGAATATGCAGACAGCATTTCGTGCTTCGATTATTTCTCTTGGTATTCAAGCGAAATATAAAATTGGGTTTGGCAAAAAACGTTCTCGAGAAGGACAGTGGTTGTTTGTGAATCGTCGAGTTCAAGATCCGAAAACGCCTCATGTGCTAGACGGCTTCATGGCTTTTGCAGATTATCTTGGTGTACCACCAGCAGAAATGCTTTCTTGGCAATTGGCAATTTCTGATTCAGATCGAGAATATGCCAAACAGTTCATTGATCCTACACGTAAAAATCTGATTATTTCCCCTTGTTCTAGTAAAGCCGAGAAAGATTGGTTGGTAGAGCGTTATGCGGAAGTGGCAAATATTGCTCATCAACATCATGTGAATGTGATTTTTTGTAGCTCGCCAGCAAAACGCGAATTAGAAATGGTGAAAAAAATTATCGCACTTTGTGATTTTGAACCGGTTGATGCATCTGGAAAAACCAGTTTGAAACAACTTGCTGCATTAATTCATCAAGCAAATTTAGTCATCTCGCCTGATTCTGGTCCAGCTCATATCGCTACCACGCAAGGAACACCTGTCATTGGATTGTATGCCTATCACAATCCATTGCGCACCGCGCCTTATCATAATTTGGATAATGTGGTGTCAGTATATGAAGAAAATGTGCAAAAAGAACAAGGAAAACCTTCAAGTGAATTGCCTTGGGCGACAAAATTAAAAGGCAAAAATTTAATGGCTGAAATTCAGGTAGAGCAAGTGGTGGCTCAGATGAGAGCTTTGAATTTATTTTAAAGTGCGGTCAATTTTAGAGATAAAAAAAGCCCTCAAATGAGGGCTAAAAGAATCATAAAGTTCCTTGCGAATTATTCGCCTTTTTGTGCGTTGTAAGCTTCTAATGCACGAAGAGAATAGGTGTAAGCTGCACCTGCATTTAATGCGATAGACATCGCTAATGCTGCTGCCACTTCTTCTTCAGTTGCACCTGCTTTCACAGCTTCATCAGCATGCACGCCAATGCAGCTTTCACAACGAGTTGTTACGGCAACCGCTAATGCAATTAATTCACGGGTTTTGGCATCTAATACGTTACCTTCTGCTGCAGCCGCACCTAATGCGCCGTAAGCTTGTAACATTTTTGGGTATTTTTTACCTAATGCACCGAATGATTTTTTAACGTGTGCTACATCATTTTTCCAATCTGCAAACATTGTTTTTCTCCTTAAATTTAGTACAAATTTCGAGAGAAATTATAAGCAGATTAGCGTATGATACTTGTCAAATTGTCTTAACTTTTAGACGGAAAATCTCACAATGGATTATTTAGATAAATTAACTCAGCTAGCGCAAGTGCGTGGGGAAATTAATATTCGCTGCTTGTTTCAAGGGGATTGGCAAGTTGAAAATCAGCCTGATGCAGCGGAATATCAAGGTTTATTTCATTTAATCGAGCAAGGTGAGTGTTGGGTAACCTTGACGGGAAAACAATTTCATTTAAAAAAAGGCGATCTCTTTTTTCTCCCTCAAAATCGACCGCACTTTTTGGGCAGTTCTCAACAAAAAAGAGAGAATAGCCTACAGAGAGAGCAATCAAACGCACTTTTTAATGTCCATCAAATAGGAGCAGGTACGCCTGATCTGAAGATGTTTTGTGGGACGTTTTATTATCAAAAACCGTCTTTATTAATTGATTCGTTACCTGATCATTTACATCTTTCGCTACAAAATACGCCTGTGCAGCCTTTGGTTTCACTTTTTTTACAAGAAGCTGAGAAACCGGAGCAAGGCACAAAATCCGTGATAGACGCGCTATCAAATGTGTTGTTTATTTATATTTTGCGTCATGCTCAGCAAATAGGTTTACTCAATCAGGGTTTATTAGCCGCGTTGCAGGATAAAAGACTGAATCAAGTCCTTGAAAAAATCCTGTTTTCACCTCAATTAGATTGGAATATTGAGCAATTAGCAGAGTTGGCCTCCATGTCTCGAGCGACCTTTATGCGGATCTTTCAACAGCAATTAGGGATGCCCCCAGGAAAATTTCTCACTCAAGTGCGGTTAGAAATGGCGGCTGTTTTATTGAAAAATACGCAAAAGACTATTTTGGCAATCGCTCTTGAAATAGGGTATCAATCAGAAGCACATTTTAGTAAGGCGTTTAAAGCAATTTATGGACTTTCACCGAGCCAATTTCGCAAAACCTAGCCCATCGTTTAAAACTTGCGTTATAATGACCGCACTTTAGGCGGCTCTGTCGCCTTTCATTTTTTAAGGTATTGTTATGTTTAATAAAATATTTTCATGGTTTGAAAACCGTTTAAATCCTTATCCGGAAAGCAATCCAACGACGCCTGAAAAAGGCTTGTTCCGTTTTATTTGGTCAAGCATTGATGGCATGAAGGGCTGGATCTTTTTACTCGCGGTATTGACGGTCGGTACCGGGGTGATGGAAGCCTTACTTTTCCAATTTATGGGATTATTGGTAGATTGGCTCGGCGCTTATTCACCAACCACACTTTGGCAAGAAAAAGGGCATTTGCTTGCCGGTATGGCAGCTTTGCTCATTTTCAGTATTGTATGGTCATTTGTGGGCGTGAATGTACGCTTACAAACGTTACAAGGGGTATTCCCAATGCGTTTGCGTTGGAATTTCCACCGTTTGATGCTGGGGCAAAGCTTAAGTTTCTACCAAGATGAATTTGCAGGTCGTGTATCGGCGAAAGTGATGCAAACTGCGCTTGCGGTGCGTGATACCGTCATGACCATTGCGGATATGCTGGTGTATGTTGCCGTATATTTTATCACCTCCGGCTTAGTGCTTGCGGCTTTAGATACCTGGTTTTTAGTGCCGTTTTTCTTATGGATTGTGGCATTTTTGACTATTTTACGTTTGCTTATTCCTCGTTTAGCGAAAACTGCACAACGACAAGCTGATGCGCGATCTTTAATGACAGGGCGTATTACGGATGCTTACTCAAATATTGCAACGGTAAAACTCTTTTCACATGATGCTAGAGAAGCCAATTATGCAAAACGTTCCATGGAAGAATTTATGGTCACCGTGCATGCACAGATGCGTTTGGGGAGTTCATTAGATACCTTAACTTATGCAACCAATATTTTCTTAACGTTAAGCACCGCGATTTTAGGCGTGGTGTTGTGGCAAAACGGTCAAGTCGGTGTGGGAGCAGTAGCTACAGCAACCGCGATGGCGTTACGTGTAAATGGTCTTTCTCGTTGGATTATGTGGGAATCAGCTCGTTTATTTGAAAATATCGGGACAGTGAATGATGGTATGGCAACACTAACCAAACCGCATACCATTGTTGATAAGCCAAATTGTGTTGCATTAGAAGTAAAACAAGGTGAGATCAAATTTAATAATGTTTCGTTTGCCTATGATCCGAATAAACCGTTACTTAACCATTTTAATCTCACCATCAAACCGGGTGAAAAAGTGGGCTTAATTGGTCGTTCTGGTGCGGGCAAATCAACCATTGTGAATTTACTTCTACGTTTCTACGAAGCGCAAGAAGGTTCAATTACCATTGATGGTCAAAATGTTTTAGATGTAAGCCAAGAAAGCCTTCGTAGTCAGATTGGTCTTGTAACACAAGATACCTCGCTTTTGCATCGTTCTGTTCGCGATAACATCATTTATGGTCGCCCAACAGCGACCGATGAAGAAATGCTCAATGCGGCTAAACGTGCGGAAGCAGCCGATTTCATCCCTTATCTCAGCGATGCGCAAGGTAGAAAAGGCTATGATGCTCATGTCGGTGAACGTGGGGTGAAACTGTCAGGTGGCCAACGCCAACGTATTGCGATTGCACGTGTCATGT
>CAJMPC010000058.1:0-9391 GCA_905215245.1 uncultured bacterium
TTCTGAAACGGCAGATAATGAGCGTTTTAAACATAAATCGATCAATAGAGTAGCTTCCATTAATGTAGGAGCTAAAAATAATCAAGGTCAAGTATCACTTCACGCTAAAGAGGATATGACTTTTAAGGGAGCGAAAGTTGATGTAAAAGGTCAAGCGAATTTCCACGCAAATAACAAGCTTTCTCTTGGTACAGTAGAAACTGAAAATAAGCAGCACTATATTAAAAACAGCAATAATTACTATAAACTTGAACAACGTAATGAAGTTGGTTCGGAGTTTAATATTGAAGGCGATGCTCGTTTTGTTGGTAAAAATGCTATTGAAATGCGCGGGGCTTCTGCGGTCAGTAATGGCACAATGAGCGTGCTTTCAGAAGGTGATATTAATATTCATGAAAGTCGTCAGCAAGAACGTTTATCAGAGGCAACAAAATGGACTAAGCATGGTGTATTCCAATCAAAAGGCGAAACTCGTCGTCATAATCATAATTATGATATTGCAGAGGGCTCAACCTTAGATGCAGATAAAATTTATATTCATTCGAATAATGGTAATGTCGATATTCAGGGTTCAAATGCTGTAGCTGAAAATGGATTGGTTATTAAAGCAAATAATATTGATATACACGAGGCAGAGAACCGAGTTTACTCCGATGATTATTACAGCAAAAAAAGATCTGGAGCGCTTAGTGGTGGTATTGGTATTACCTTTGGTTCTCAAAAGCAAACCACAGAAAGTGACGAAACGAAGCGTTATGCACAAAGTAGCCAAGTGGGCAGCTTAAACGGCAATACGACGATGATTGCTAAAGACACTTATACTCAAACAGCGAGTGCAGTGAGTGCCATTAAAGGCGATGTGAATATTCTGGCGAAAAAAGCTGATATTAAAGCGGCAGATGACAAATATGAAACCAATACCAAACAAAAATTTGAGCAAAAAGGTTTAACTATTGCTATTACCTCCCCTGTTATTTCTGCTATTCAAGCAGTACAAGGTGCAGTGCAATCAACTAGACAAGTAGGTGAGAGTAAGCATGGTCGTGTGAATGCGATGGCGGCAGCTAATGCTGGTTTTGATGCTTATCGTGCCTATCAATCTGGAACTAAAGCTGTAACGGATGTCAAAGATTTTATGAATGGTGAAGGGGATGTCGACTCCTTGATCGGTGTTCAAATCACTTATGGCCAACAAAAAAATGAATCTCGCACGCATACTGAAGGAAAAACCGCAGCCAAATCTCAAGTTAATGCGGGTGGCAAGGTTAATGTTGTAGCAACGGGTGCTGGAAAGGATTCTAATATTAATATTGAAGGCTCGGATATTTCTGGTAAACAAGGCACGACTTTGATGGCAGATAATCAAGTCAATATCAAAGCCACAGAACAAAACCACCAAGAACGTAGCACTAATAAATCGAGTGGTTTTAATGCTGGGGTAGCCATTAAAGTGAGTAATGGTGCGGTTGCCGGGGCTACTTTAGGCGGTAATTACGGAAAAGGTTACGGTAATGGTGATGAAACCACTTATGTTGCAAGCCATGTGGGAGATAGCCAAAGTAAAACAATGGTTAAAGCAGGCGGGGATGTAACCCTTGCGGGCAGTCAAGTTAAAGGTAAAGGTGTCGAATTAGATGCAGAAAATCTGAAAATTGAAAGCTTGCAAGATAAATCTAGCTATCGTGGTAAGCAAATGAATGTAAGTGCTAGTGTGACAGTAGGCTACGGTTTTGCTGCGGGTGGTAGTTTCAATAAATCGAAAGTCAATACAGACTATGCGAGTGTAAATGAACAGGCAGGAATTTTTGCAGGTAATAATGGTTATGATATCAATGTAAAAAATAAAGTTTCTTCTGTTGGCGGAGCTATCATTTCAAGTGCTGAAAAAGAGAAAAATCAAATGACAGCAGAAGATTTCGAATATTCAAATATTGAAAATTATTCTAATGCGAAATCATCTGCGATGGGATTGATGGGAGGTTTTTCTGTAGATCGTGATCAAACTTCTGATGAGGATAAAGCTTTAAATAAAATTTATCGTGGTGATGATAGAAAGGGCGAAACCTTTGAACAGGCGAATCCAAATAAAGCAAATCAATCGCTGGTAAAATTTGGTTTAGGCACAGATGATGTTCATAGTACAGATTTATACGCTGCAGCAAAAATTGGTCTAGCTAATTTAGCGAGCAATAGCAGTCAAAGTGAAAATAATCAGAGTACAACTAATGCTGTGATTAGTGATGGTAACTTTAATATTGCGAGTACGCAGGGTAAACAGAATATTGAGACTATCAAGAAATCTACTGAGCAAGAAGTAAACAAACTTGAAAAAGTAGATCATGCGAAAATGCAAAAAGAGGTTGAGCAGGATGTTGCAACGATTCAAGCGTTTGCGAAGAATGTTGGTGGTGTTACGGATGAGGCTTATCGAACAATGTTTATAGCTGAGCATCGGATGTTCACTCATAAAGTGGATGAAAAAGGAGAACGTATAAGAGATTCAAAGCTTATAGAAGATATAAATAAAGAGGCAGATGCTAAAGGTATCGATAGAGAAGTATATTTAGAACAGCAGCTAGGTAAAGGACGTAATATTTATCAATTGCATGAGTTGTCAGATCAAGAACGCAATCAATTACAAAAAGTTACTTATACTGATCCAAAAACAGGGAAAACAGAGAGTAAATATGTCGTTGCATTTAATGGCATCTTTAATGATCGTAATTCTGCCGCAAAATTTGCAGTACAAAACTATATTGCGGGCAGGGATGATAAAACAGGCAATATAGATCAAAAAATATATAAAGATGTTTATTTTGTTCACCATCCTGAAGCGAAAAATGGTTTGTCAGAGCTCTTAGTGGCGGGTTATGAGAAAATGTTTGAAACGTCTTTTGGAAATCTATTAGGTATGGATAATTCAAGTTTACAAGCGATGAATATCATGAAGCAGTATGGTAAAGATGATTTATACCTAGGTTCCCATAGTCGTGGCACATTAACATTAAGTAATGCATTAAAAGCGTTAAATACAGAAGATAACCGAGCTAAAAAGCTACTTTCAGGTACGACAATTAAAATGGTTGGTCCTGCAGCTGATGTTACAAGAGCGGATGGTTATTTAAGTCAATTGCAAACGGGTAAAGAAAGAACAACTTCAGATGGTTCAATTCGTATTGAGAATCATGCTAGTGACCCAGTAGGTAGTATGCCGATTTTATTGGGAGGCAACCCTGCAACAACATCTGAAAATAATCTGAATAAAAGCTGGTTACAGCGAACAGCAGATATGTTTAGTGATGAACGTTTATCCGTACATAATTGCCATGGCTTAGGACAACGACAATGTATTAATGACGGATATAGAACTGGAGGAGATCTTAAAATGGGTAATGAAAGAACTATTTTTGAATTAAATAAAGCGAAGGAGAAATAAAATGAAAATAAGATTTTTATTCTTAATACCCTCAATCTTATTGCTTACAAGCTGTAGTGGATGGTTTCAACCACTTCCACCACATGATCATTGGCGCTTACATAATTCTAGGGTTTTATTTCCTAACTCAGATCCTCAAGGACGTATTAAATTTCTTGACAGAAGACAAAAAGATATGTCGGATTGCGGTATGGATTTTGTCAGTGGTGAAAGTGATAATCCAGAGGTCAATCTTTGTTTAGAGAAAAAAGGCTGGTATTTAGAAGGTGGACCAATCTGTGAAGAAAAAACAATGTGGAATAGACCTGCATGTATTCAATGGCGAAAAAAACATAGCAAACCTGATGCTAAGCCTTGGCAGTAATTAACAAAGGTGTTTAAAAGTGCGGTCAATATTCAGTGAATTTTAAAATCTCTTGAATATTGACCGCACTTTTTGTATTTTCAGTGATGCTTATTTTTAAGCAAATCTTATAATTTCACATTCAACTTTAGCGTAGGTTTTCTATGCTTTTTTCACAGAAATATCATGAGTGAGTAAATAAGATACTTAAACCCCGATAGTCATTTACTAAAAGTGATGAAACCTCTTATGTTGCTAGTCATGTGGGAGATAGTCAGAGTAAAACAGTGATTCATGCAGGTGGTGATGCCAATATTATTGGTAGCCAAGTAAAAGGCAAACGAGTAGAACTTAATGCTGAAAACTTGAATATCGAAAGTTTGCAAGATAAATCTCGCTACTATGGTAAACAAATGAATGTAAGTGGTAGTGTGACGGTGGGATATGGCGCCTCCGTTGGAGGCAGTTTCAATAAATCGAAAATCAATGCTGATCATGCAAGCGTGAATGAACAGGCAGGAATTTATGCCGGAGATGAAGGCTATGATATTAATGTTAATAAGCATACCGATCTTAAAGGTGCATTGATTACCTCTACACAAAAGGCAGAAGCAGATGGTAAAAATCATTTTAGCACTGGCAGCATTACTCATTCAGATATTGAAAACCATTCAAACCACAGTGGTAGCAGTTTTGGTGTGAGTGGTAGTGTATCGGCTAACTTTGAAACACCATTTGGAGAGAATGGAGCCCCACAAAGTGGAAAACAAGCGGTGGATGATAATGGTAATTTGATTTATAGAAACGACCGAGGAGAATTGACCACAGAAGCCAAAAATGCGCAGGGTAAAGACAACGCAAAACAACTTGCTACAGGTTGGGATTCTTTAGAAACCTCAACAGGATTAGGTGTTGGGCGAGATAAAGAAAGTCAAAGTAGCGTGACAAAAAGTGGTATTAATACTTCAAATATTGAAATTAGAGACCAAGCGGAACAACTGGCGAAAACTGGTGAAATGGTTGAGCAAACTCTAGATAGCATTAGAACCGATGTGACTACGGATAATGCAGAGCAGCATTCCGGCAAGTTAGAAAATCACTTTGATAAAGACAAAGTGATGAAAGAGCTCAACATTCAAGTGAAAGTTACTCAAGATTTTCGTAAAAATGCCTTCTCAATGATTGATGCCTATGTGCTTCCAAAACAGGCTGAATTGAGAAAACAAATCAAGGAAGCTAAAACTGAAGAGGAAAAGACCGCACTTTATGGAGAAATTTATAAATTGCAATATCAAAAACGTTTGCTTGAAACAGTGGTTGGTATTGCCGCCGGCTCACCGGATGTTGCAATCACTCAAGGAACTTTGCAATTAGCCGCGACGAAGATGAGAGAGGAGACTTTGGCCAATTCAAGATTATTTAAAGGTATTAAAGATGCTAAGACGGGGAAAATTCTTCGTAATGATAGTTATGATAGCGGTTATTTTGATGGAGTAAAATTAGGTGGTGTAAGGATTGATGTTGATGCTATTTGCAATAGTAACATGGGGACTTGTACTTATAATGATGATAATTCAATCACATTTAAAGGTAATAAAGACTATACATTAGATGATGCTATTGATCCGCAACAAAATAAAAAAGCGGGTGGATTGTATGGAGAAACCGGTGGTTTTCAATCTGTTCAAGGTGAGTGGAATCTACATTTTACGAGAATTCCGTATAGGATCGGTTCTATCTCGGATATGGCGGTAGAATCCTTTGCCGGTACGCACGACCTGTTAGGAGGCCAAGTATGGGGCTGGTATGATAAACAAGGAAATACTGCAGAAAAAAATAAACTTACTGGTATAGCATCAGGTGTAACAACTGTTATTGCAATACCGGTATCCGCGCCATTTGCTTTATCCGATGTAATGTCATCAGATATGTTTGAACTTTTAATGAAAATAGGAGGTAAATAAAATGAGATACACCTTATTTCTTCTTTGTTTTATATTAAACGGATGTTGGTATTCAAACGGATGTTTTTATACTCCACAAATGGTTAATTGTGTTGATAAGGGGAAAGAATATCCATTAATTGCAGGGTATCAAAAAAAAGAACTACTAGGACATACAAACTCAAAACAACGATGGAAAGATCTTGTTTCTTGTGGAGGAAAGTATGGTGATATAAATCTACACTACTATCCGCAAAACTATCAAATAAATGACAAAAGATATAAAAATCTTGATGAATGTATGAATACTAAGGGGTATATATATCTTTCTCCCGCTGAATGTGGCTATCAAGATCCTAAGTGGGATAAGGGAAAATGTAACTTATAAAGCATTGAATTTATTATTTAAATAGAGTGCGGTCAAAAATTTGGGAGTTTTTAAATTTTAAAAACAATCTGAAAAATGACCGCGCTTTTTTTTAGAGAAAGAAAATTAATTCATCAGCAAGGTAGCGTGCGTTAATTTTTGGTTCACGCACCTTGCGTTAGCTATAGGGATGGAAATAATGAAAATTTTAGTTATATTCTTTATGACTATTTTTATTCAATCTTGCCTTTCATATTCTTCAGATGAGGCTTGGCATAATCTTAATAAAATGTACAAAGAGGCTAATGGAAAGAAAATATGTATGAAATATAAAGGAAATGTACATGTCATGTATTATTGTGAAAATGAAAACAAAGAACAATAGCAAAGTAGAAAGTAAAAAATATGCATAATTAATGAGATCTTCTTTTATTGTACACTTTATCTATAGAAATTATGAATTTGTTGTTTGGGGTAAGATAATGAAAAAGTTATATTTATCCTAATTTTTATATCCATCATAACAGGATGTTATTCAGCAAAAGACGATTGTTATTATGGAATGACAACAATTTGTTTTGGTAAACCATATAGCCCAATTGCTAAATTTCAAAAACCTTATAGCTTTGGGCATACGGATTCCGTGAAAAGAATGGATGATTTGGTAAGCTGCGGATTAAGAAAAGGGGATTTAAGTATGAGGAGTGCTTGGGCAATGGATCATTTACCAAAGGCTGATCCCCATTTACAACAAAAAAATTGGGATGCTTTTTTTAAATGCATGGAAATAAAAGGTTATATATGGGTAGAAGATTGTGGCAGAAAGAGTTCTACTTCAGATAAAGGATTATGTAATGAATGATGAATATAACGTATCAACCAAAACAAAGGTAAACGTGTAGAAATCAATGCTGATCATGCGAGTGTGAATGAACAGGCAGGAATTTATGCTGGTGATGAAGGTTATGATATTAATGTTAATAAGCATACCGATCTTAAAGGTGCATTGATTACTTCTACACAAAAAGCAGAAGAAGATGGTAAAAACCATTTTAGCACGAGTAGTCTGACTCATTCAGATATTGAAAACCACTCAAATTATAGTGGCAGCAGTTTTGGTGTGAGTGGTAGTGTATCGGCTAACTTTGAAACACCATTTGGAGAGAATGGTGCAGCTCAAAGTACAAAACAAGCCACGGATAAAGATGGTAATCTGCTTTATACCGATAAAAATGGTAACACAACTGTTAATTCTAAAGGAGTAGATGGACAAGAGAACACCAAGAAATTGGCTGAAGGCAAGGAATCTCTCCAATTCTCTTATGGCATGGGCTATGGTAAAGATTCCGATAGTCAATCTAGCACAACAAAAAGTGGTATTAATACACAAAATATCACTATTAAAGATGAAGCTGAGCAATTAAAACGAACAGGTAAAACGGTGCAAGAAGAGATTGCAGCGATTAAAACTGAGATCACTACAGAGAGTGCACAAAGCCAAAGTGGTAAATTAGAGAATCGTTTTAATAAAGATGATGTTCAAAAAGAACTTGATTTCCAACGTGAGGTGACAGAGAAATTTGGACCAAATGTCGCGGAAGCAGGAAGTTTGCTTGCTAATAAATTTGGCGAAGAAGCGAAAGCGAAACGTCATGAAGCCGCAATTGCGTTAGAAGAAGCAGAAAAAACCAAGGCAGAAAACAACAACGAAATTAACCAAGCTTTAGTAAAACAAGCACGAGATAATTTTGAGACAGCGAGTCGCGAAGCCAAAGAATGGGAAACGGGAGGAAGTCAACGTCTTGTCATTGATTCGGCATTAAATGTTATCAGCACAGCTTTAGCCGGCAGACCGGCAGCGGAAGTGGTGGCTTCAGGATTATCGCCTACGGTGAATAATCAAATTAAGAAAGCGACCACAGATGCAAAAGGTAATGTGAATACCGCTCTCAATTTGACTGCTCATGCACTTTGGGGCGCGGTAGAAGCCTATGCGGGCAATCGTAATGTTGCTGCGGGTGCGGCGGGTGCTGCAGGTGGAGAGGCGGCGGCTCATTTTCTTTCCTCGACACTTTATGATAAATCACCTGAAAAGCTGAGCGAAGAAGAAAAACGTACCGTATCGTCTTTAAGTCAGGTAGCAGCAGGTATTGCTGGTGGTAGTTTATCGGATAGTTCTGATGGGGCGATTATTGCGGCTAAGACGGCGAAAGACTCTGTGGAGAATAACAGCATGGCTGATGACGTTCATCCTAGTGATGAGCGTAAGCAAAACATTGAAATGTATGCCAAGGTTTTATTCAATGGAGATAAGGATAAAGCTAAAGAATATCAAGAAGGCTTAGAGATTGCAGAGGCTAAAGGGCAAATTGATAGTGTTAAAGACACAGCGGATGCGGTTGTTAATTTAGATGATACCGTAGTGTCTTTATGGGAAGCAATCTCAAATCCAGAGAAAACCTATAATAATGTTGTGGTCTCGTTGAAAGATTGGGATGAGGCTTATGCGCTTGCCCTTCAAGAAAATCCAAAACTCGCGGGTGAAATGCAAGGTTACCGCCAAGGTAAAATGAAAGGTGTTTCAACTGGGGGAGTGGTTCTAAGTGGTACGGGATTGGCGATGACTAAATCCATTGCTAAATTAAAAAATGGCACGATTGATGTAGCTCATTCAGGTATTAATGTCGCGAAGATAAAACCTAAAACTTGTTCTTTCCGTGGTGACATGGAAGTGAAAACCGAGCAAGGTTACAAGCCGATAGCATCTATTAAGGTCGGAGATAAGGTTTATGCGAAAAATGAACTGACAGGACAAATGACCTATCAGCGCGTACAAGCGCACTACAACAACCCGTATGACTTTACAGTATATGTAGAAGTGATTGATGAACAAGGCAAACACCAAACCATTGTTTCAAACAAAATTCATCCATTCTTTACCCGGGTAAATCAAGGTGAGCTAGTACCGAGTTTTGAGGGGCATTATTACAACGGAGAAATCCAAAATGCTCAGTGGGTAGATGCACAAAATCTGAAAGCGGGTTATAAACTGTTATCAGAAAATAATCACTGGCAAACTGTGAAAGGTGTTCGCATCAAGGCTGAAAAGTTAAGTGCGTATAACTTGACAGTTGAGACTGACCATACTTACTTTATCAAAGGAGCAAATTCTGACCTTGATGGAGTTTGGGTGCATAATGATTGTTTCCTTGATATGCCAAAACAAAAGGTCAACAGTGCAAGTGTGGGTGATATAGTAAGAACACCAACAACACATCCAGATGATTTCATTAAATTAAAAG
>CAJMPC010000059.1:0-9283 GCA_905215245.1 uncultured bacterium
AGACGCTGCTTTTGCTCCAAGTTATGAGGCAGACCGTTTGGCTTTCGGTGGTGTATTATCCTGATTTGACCTATTCTCGTCAATCATTTTTTTGCAAAAAACGGATTTTTTGATTTAGTTGATTATAAATAAAACGCTTTTGCTATTTTTTGTTCACATCAAGAACGGAGATCATTCCAACAAAACGCTTCCAATGCAAGGTGTTAAATTGCCCTGGAATGTACCAATTAGATATTGTTCCATCAAGATATAAGGCGTCATGACAACCTATTTTCAGCAAACCTTGGCTCAATGTATAAAGGTTAGGCTCGCCTTTTATCGTCATCAAGAAAAGTAATTCATTTTGCTTCGTCAAACACACTGCATTACGTTTATGATAGCTTTCTAGGCTTGCTCGAAATTGCGGATTCATTTTTCCATGAATAATTAACATCGGGCCTGATTGCAACGCAAAGTCTGGCTTGAGTTTGCTTTTTTGATACGCAGCTGTTGTTAAAATGTAGGGTTTATTTCCAGCAATGGCAAACACCCCATTAGGCTGCACATGGAAATTACCTTTGCCTGCTTTTGTATTTAACGCATTGAGCTCTTTTCCTTGCTCAATCCATAACCCTGCAGGCACATTATTCATGCTATAAATGCCCGCATTCATAACCATTTTCACGTTATAGCTATCTTCTAAGGCATTTTTGAGGCGCGTTAAACTTTGATAATCGTTACCTTCAGCATCTTTCCAATGTAGCTGCACTTCTTCAGGTTTAGCTTGGAAAATCCCGTAAGTAATATTGCCATCATTAAAGGTTCGATATTCAGCTAGAGCTGACACACTCATCAGTAGCGATGAGCTACCTAAAAGTGCAGTCAAAAATCTAATCGTTTTTTTCATTTAAAGGATGGGTTAAATGCAAAGCATTGGAAAAGGCATGCAAACCTTCCGCATTACCGGATTTCATCATGGCTTGCATGGTTTGGGTTGGTGCATGAATAAGTTTATTCATTAATTTATAACTCAATTCTTGCAGAATTTTTTCAGCATTCTCACCTTGTTGAATTTGGTGTAAGGCTTTTTCGAGTAATTCTTGGCGAGTATTCTCCGCCTCATTACGATAATGACGAATCAAATTGGAGAACTGATGAACCTTCAACCACTCGAAGAAATCCGTGCATTCTTGTGTAATGATGTCTTGTGCTTGCTCTGATGCTTGCTCACGTTGAGAAAGATTACGTTGAATAATATCTTGCAAATCATCTACGGTGTAATGATACACACTTTCTAATTCTGCGACGTTTTCATCAATATCACGCGGCACCGCAATATCCACCATCAAAGTCGGTTTAAATTGGCGTGCTTTTTCCGCAATTTCAGCCATCGCTTTGGTGATTAAAACATTCGGACTGCCTGTTGAGCTGATAACAATATCCGCTTGATTTAGTGGTGTTTGCAACTCTTCAAGAGAATACACCTCAATCGGCGTATTGGAGGCCAAAGTCTCCACCAACTGTTCAGCGCGAGATAAAGTGCGGTTAGCAATCATCAATTTTTTTACACCATGGCGTAATAAATGACGGCTTACTAATTCAATGGTTTCCCCTGCCCCAACAAGCAAAATTTGTAATTCACGTAAAGATTCAAAAATTTGACGTGCCAAACTACAAGCTGCATAAGCCACCGATACAGCGCTTTCACCAATATTGGTTTCAGTACGCACTCGTTTTGCTGTAGCAAAGGTTTTTTGGAACAAACGAGAAAGCGTGCTTGAAAGCGGAATATTCGCCGCTTGATAATAATCTTCACTGATTTGGAAGGCTTGTTTTACCTGCCCTAAAATTTGCGGCTCACCCAAAATTAATGAATCCAAACCACAGGCCACGCGCATTAAATGATTCGCTGCTTGTTGATTTTGATGTGTGTAAATACTTTTATTTAATTCATCGACAGAAAGATGATGAATGTTAGCAAACCAATTTATACAGTTCGTTTGCCATTGCTTACACTCTTGAGGTGAAATTTGACGATGGTGAAGATAAATCTCTGTACGGTTACAGGTAGAAAGAATAACTGCACTTTCTGCCAAATCTTGTTGGTGAATTTGTTGTAAGGCAAGCTGCCGCTTTTCTTCAGAAAAAGCGACTTTCTCACGAACAGCGACAGAAGCTGTTTTATGATTAATGCCTAGAACAAGAAGGGTCATAAAAACCTAATAAAAACAACCGCACTTTTATGAATATGCGGCTTAAGTAGAAAGTAAAAGTTTCGCTATTTTAATGAATTGTTGAGAATTGAGCAAATTTCAAGATAAAAAACTCAAACAAATAACTAAAACGAGTTAAAACTTATCTTTAGCTAAACGCCATTGTGTAAATTCGTCTAAATTTTTTGCTTGTAAAAACGGGTTAATTTGTTTCTCTAATCCAATTGTTGTTGGCAAACTCGGTTTCCCCTCTGCTCGATAACGTTCCACCAAAACACGTTGATTTTTGACCGCACTTTTATCCACCAATATGGTTTCCGCAAAAGCTAAATTACCCCGCGTATATTCATGAGCCGGGCAAACCACGGTTTCATCTGGTAATTGGTTAAAACGCTGCATAGATTCAAACATTTGAGCAAAATTTCCCGTGAACACGCGTCCACAACCACCAGAAAATAACGCATCGCCGCAAAATAGATGCCCATCCACCAAATAGCTGACATGCCCTGCCGTATGACCACCGCTTGGCAAAACTTCAATATGATAATGTGCCGTATTAATCACACCACTATCCATAATGTTGGTTACCCCTTTATTTGCACATTCTGTTGGACCGAAAACAGGCACATTAGGATAATATTGCTTAAACTCCGCGACACCTTGTACATGATCATCGTGATAATGGGTTAATAACACCGCTTCTACGTCTAGCTTATTGGATTCTAAGTACGGAATTAAACGGGTTATTTCTGGGATATCGATCACAATTACGGGGAAATTTTCTCGTCTATAAAGCCAAATATAGTTATCATTGAGTGCAGGAATAGGAACTAGCATAAATTACCTTATGAAAATAGGATTAACATTGAATTGGAAAGCCAAATGGCACAAACCACTTCTTTCACCTAGAAGTTGGCAAGCGTTACCACAAGGTGAAGCCTATTGTAACGTATTAACACATTATTTTGCCCAATGGACGCCAAAAATTTTAGGCTATCAAATTCTGAAAGTCGGTGCCTTAAGTGGCGAAATTGCCTTTGAATTGCCTTTACGCCATCAAATTGTGTTAGCTGAAAAAACAGCGCATTTTCCTACCGCACTTTTAAATGAAAGTGATAGCTTGCTCCAAGCATCGCCATTAACCTTACCTTTTATTGAAAAAGAAATGGATGCCTGCTTATTAGCAAACACCTTAAATTTTGCGCAAGATCCTCATCAAATATTGCGTGAAGCGCATCGTGTTTTAAAGGATGACGGCTGGATTTTCATCACGTTATTTAATCCGATGAGTCCATTACTTTTCAAATCCAAATTAGGTGAGTTTAAATTTCGACAATATGCCACTTGGCGAGTCATTGACTGGTTATCGTTATTAAATTTTGATGTGATTGCAGAAGAAAGACTATCCATAAAACAAGAAAAGAACACGCTCTGCTCTCCGCTCACTGTGATCGTTGCCCAAAAACGAACTTATCCCTTAACACTGAATCCAGAGAAAGCACGATCAAAAATGCCGGCGTTTTTAGAGCCGGCAGGTGCATTTAAAAAAATCAGAACAGAATGATTATTCTGTCACTTCTTTGATTACTGCAGAAGATGCATTATTCATTACAGACTCAACGCCTTTTTCTGCTGCAGCTTGAGAAGAATAATATTGGCTACGGCCAATTTCTTGGTGGTTTGCTGCTTTTAAAATGAAATAAGGTTTGTCATTTTTCGCTACGCGATATTCAAAGTTTTTCGCATCCACACCATTTTTTTGCACTGAAGCAATACCGTTTTCAGCTGATGCTTTTGTTTTATAAAGTTCGCTAGTTAAAATAACTTGTCCGTTTGCTGCTTTTAAGTTGAACATAAATTGTCCGTCTTTAGCCACTTTTAATTCATAAAATCCTTGAGCCATAATGTCTCCCAATTGATTGATTTGTTTATAATTTTACCTACACAGAAAATGCCTTTCTGCGCCAAGCTAATTTACCCTTAAAAATCAAGGAAAACAAGAGCTAAGGCGTATAAATTTTATGCTTGATTAGCCCATTAAACTCCCCTATGATGCGGGAACTTTTTATAACAGGAACAATTATGACCGAACAAACATTTATTCTCGGCAAAGATGCCGCACTTGAAGACAGTATTTCAAAATTTCAACAAAAATTGACCGCACTTGGTTTCAATATCGAAGAAGCCTCTTGGCTTAATCCTGTGCCAAATGTCTGGTCTGTACATATTCGTGATAAAGATTGCCCACAATGTTTCTCTAACGGTAAAGGCGCGAGCAAAAAAGCTGCGTTAGCATCTGCATTAGGTGAATATTTCGAACGTCTTTCCACCAACTATTTCTTTGCTGATTTCTATTTAGGGCAAGAGATTGCCAATGGAGATTTCGTCCATTATCCCACTGAAAAATGGTTTCCTATTGAAGATGAAGCCCTTTTACCACTAGGGATTTTAGATGATTACTTATGGGATTATTTCGATCCAAATCAAGAACTAACCCCAGAATTGCTTGTGGATCTGCAATCTGGTAATTACGATCGCGGTATTGTCGCGATGCCTTATATGCGCCAATCCGATCAAGAAACCGTCTATATTCCACAAAGTATCATTGCGAATTTGTATGTCTCTAATGGGATGTCCGCTGGTAACACAAAAAATGAAGCACGAGTGCAAGGGCTTTCAGAAGTTTTTGAGCGCTATGTGAAAAATCGCATTATTGCAGAAGCCATCAGTCTTCCTGAAATTCCAAAATCCGTGATGGATCGCTATCCATCTATTCAAGCTTCTATTGCAAAATTAGAGGAAGAAGGCTTCCCTATTTATGCCTTTGATGCGTCACTAGGTGGCAAATATCCTGTCATTTGTGTGGTATTGCTTAACCCAAATAATGGCACTTGCTTTGCTTCTTTTGGTGCACATCCAAATTTCCAAGTGGCATTAGAGCGTACCGTAACGGAGCTTTTACAAGGTCGCAGCCTAAAAGATCTCGATGTATTCTCGCCTCCATCATTCAATAATGATGATGTGGCGGAGCATGCTAACCTTGAAACACACTTCATTGATTCTAGCGGTTTGATTTCTTGGGATTTATTTAAAAATACGCCAGATTATGAATTTGCAGATTGGGATTTCTCAGGTTCAACGCAAGAAGAATATGAAAACTTGATGGCAATCTTTAATGCAGAGGAAAAAGAAGTCTATATCATGGATTACAACCATTTAGACGTTTACGCTTGCCGCATTATCGTACCAGGCATGTCTGATATCTATCCTGCTGATGACCTCATTTATGCCAATAATAATATGGGTATGGACTGGCGTGAGATCTTACTAGATCTACCGCACCATCATCATGATGCTGAAACTTATGAAGAATTATTAGCAGAATTAGATGAGCAAGATATTGATGATGCCACACGTGTTCGCGAATTTATCGGTATCGTTTCACCGAAAGCAAGCGGTTGGACAACATTACGTGTTGGTGAACTGAAATCCATGCTTTACTTAGCATTAGGTGAATTAGAATTAGCCTTAGATTGGGCAAACTGGACGATGAATATGAACAGCTCTGTGTTTACGCCTGAGCGTGCAAATTACTATCGTGCTTTAATCAGCATTATTGAATTGCATTTAGACAATACTCGCGATCCACAACAATATCGCACTGTATTTGAAAGAATGTATGGTAAAGAAGCCGTTCAACAAGCTTGGGCTGCAGTGGCAGAAAAAGGTAACCCGTTCTATAACTTGCCAGCCAGCGATGAAACGCTTGAAAACTTCAAAGAACACCAAGCTTTACTTGGTGCCTATGCTAAATTACAAAAAGCCAAACGAGAAAATTGGAAATAGACGATTTTCTCTCAATCATAAGGCGGACTTAATGTCTGCCTTATTTATTTCCGCATTAAAAAACTGCTTTAAAATCAACCGCACTTTTCACACAAAAACGCTTAAATTTATGCTATAATCCGTCACAATTTTTTGATCAAAAAAGGAATAAAAATGACGGATTCAATCCATTCCTCTATTACCCCAGTCAATATTGAAGAAGAACTCAAATCTTCTTACCTTGACTACGCCATGTCGGTGATTGTTGGGCGTGCTTTGCCCGACGTACGTGACGGTTTAAAACCGGTGCATCGACGTGTGCTTTTCTCCATGGATCAATCTGGCATCACTGCCGGCAAAAAATACGTAAAATCTGCCCGTGTGGTAGGTGATGTAATCGGTAAATATCACCCGCACGGTGATTTTGCGGTGTATTACACCATTGTGCGTATGGCACAGCCGTTCTCATTGCGCTATATGTTGGTAGATGGGCAAGGTAACTTCGGTTCAATCGACGGTGACGCGCCAGCGGCAATGCGTTATACCGAAGTCCGTATGCAAAAAATCACCCAAGCGTTATTAACTGACTTGGATAAAGAAACCGTGAATTTCTCGCCAAACTATGATGGCGAATTAATGATTCCGGATGTATTACCAACCCGTATTCCGGCACTTTTAGCAAACGGTTCTTCCGGTATTGCGGTGGGGATGGCAACCAACATTCCACCACACAACTTAAATGAAGTTTTAGATGGCTGCTTGGCTTATATTGATAACGAAAACATCACCATTGATGAATTAATGCAATATATCCCAGGCCCAGACTTCCCGACAGCGGCATTAATTAATGGCCGTAAAGGGATTGAAGAAGCTTATCGCACTGGTCGCGGCAAAGTGTATGTTCGCGCTCGTGCTAGCGTAGAAACCACAGATAAAGGCAAAGAGCAAATTATTGTGACTGAATTGCCTTATCAGGTGAACAAAGCGAAATTAGTGGAAAAAATTGCTGAGCTTATCAAAGATAAAAAAATCGAAGGCATCAGCAATATTATCGACCTTTCTAACAAAGAAGGGATCCGCATTGAAATTGACATCAAACGTGATGCCGTAGGCGAAGTGGTATTAAATCACCTCTATGCTCTCACCCAAATGCAAGTGACCTTCGGGATCAACATGGTGGCCTTGGATCACGGTCAACCACGTTTATTCAACTTAAAACAAATCATTGAAGCCTTTGTGATGCACCGTCGCGAAGTGGTGATTCGCCGTTCTTTATTTGAATTGCGTAAAGCCCGCGAGCGTACCCATATTTTAGAAGGTTTAGCGGTTGCAACATCAAACATCGATGAAATCATCGACATCATCCGTCAATCGAAAGAGCGTAAAGAAGCGGCAGAAAAATTAATTTCTCGCCCTTGGAAACTCAACAGTGAGATCTTAGGCTTACTTGATGCAGCGGCACGCCCAGCTGAATTAGCCGCTGAATTTGGTATTAAAGGTTCTGATTACTATCTTTCTCCAGAACAAGTTGATGCAATCTTAGAACTTCGCTTGCACCGTTTAACCGGTCTTGCTACTGAAGAAGTGATCAATGAATACAAAGAGTTATTGGTTAAAATTGCAGAACTTCTCCACATCATCAATAGCCCTGAGCGCTTGATGGAAGTGATTCGTGAAGAGCTTGAACAAGTACGTGCACAATTCGCCGATGAACGTCGTACCGAAATTACTGCGGCTTCCGGTGATATTGATTTAGAAGATTTAATCGCTCAAGAAGATGTAGTAGTAACCCTTTCTCACGAAGGTTATGTGAAATATCAACCGCTTACCGACTACGAAGCACAACGTCGTGGTGGTAAAGGTAAATCTGCAACGAAGATGAAAGATGAAGACTTCATTGAAAAACTCTTAGTAGCGAATACTCACGATACGATTCTCTGCTTCTCGAGCCGTGGTCGCTTATATTGGTTGAAAGTCTATCAATTACCACAAGCCAGCCGTGGCGCGCGTGGTCGTCCAATTGTAAATATTCTACCATTACAAGAAAATGAGCGTATCACCGCAATCCTGCCAATCTCTGCTTATGAAGAAGATAAATTCGTCATCATGGCAACCGCTGGTGGTATTGTGAAGAAAATTGCGCTAACCGAATTCAGCCGTCCACGTTCAAGCGGTATCATCGCCTTGAACTTACGTGATGAAGATGAATTAATCGGCGTGGATATTACCGATGGCTCTAACGAAATCATGTTGTTCTCTTCGCAAGGTCGCGTGGTACGTTTCGCTGAAAGCGCAGTACGTGCAATGGGTCGTTTAGCAACAGGTGTACGCGGTATTAAACTCGCCCTAACCAATGATATCGCTGATGATGAAAGTGCGGTCGAAATTGAAGATGTTTCTGATGATAATGCGGAAGAAACACTCGATCTCAACATCGATAAAGTCGTTTCCTTAGTCGTACCGAAAAATGATGGCGCAATCCTTACCGCGACGCAAAACGGTTATGGTAAACGCACGCAATTAAGCGAATACCCAACCAAATCCCGTAATACCAAAGGGGTGATTTCGATTAAAGTGAGCGAACGTAACGGTAAAGTCGTTGCTGCGACACAAGTAGAAGAAACCGACCAAATTATGCTTATTACCGATGCAGGTACCTTAGTGCGTACTCGTGTAAGTGAAGTAAGTATCGTTGGCCGTAACACCCAAGGGGTTCGTTTAATTCGTACCGCAGAAGATGAGCACGTTGTTAGCCTTGAACGTGTTTGTGATATGGATGATGAAGACGAAGGCACTGAAGATGTGACTTCTGAAGAATAATTGATCTTCCATTAAATAAAAGCCCCGCGTTTTGATTCGCGGGGCTTTTTTATTGTTATCTAAAAATCTCTTTTAGAGATCTATTCTATTGATGAAAACTACTCGCCTTCTTCTAATTCATCAGCCATTGCCGCAAGAATTTCACGGGTTAAATACGCTAATGAACGATAGAAAGGAAGTGTGGCATAAGTTTCTACTTGGGTTAAGAATTTCGCTGCACAAGGTAATAAGAAATCACCGAATAAATCTTGTTGAGCAGCTAGCGATTCCGTGTTGTCTTCTAACCAAGAAGCCGTAAGCAATAACAAGGCAAAATGATCGACATTCTCTGCTTCAGGCACATTACGGGCATGACGAAAATCCATAAAACGTTGCACATCCATATCATAACTTGAAATAGCTGTCGGCACGTTACCGTTTGGACCAAACAATTTTTGATATTCTTG
>CAJMPC010000060.1:0-9280 GCA_905215245.1 uncultured bacterium
CGCAGTCACAACTCGCCCCCCTGCCGCATTCTCTTCATTTACTGCAAGGGCAAACATATTCACCCAGTCGATCACATACATTGGGTCATGGGCTAAACGGCCGCTATTTGCCTCTAAGAGACGATAAAGTGATGGCGCACGACGAGCAACTTTTAATGGCCCTGGTAACACACCTTCTGTTTTAATACCATGTTCAATACAATCTTTCATGGTTTTCCAAACATTCTGTAAATGTGCTTCAACCTCTTTTTTATCACGCAATGCTAATTCATTTTTCATCATCACCGTAGAGAGCATTAAGCCACTCTCCTGACAATGTTTCAAAATATCTTCAGCATGTTGATAAGGATACGGCACAGTCACCGAATTTTCTTCCTCTTGACCAAAATGCGCTTCATCTACAATAAATCCACCACCGATAGAGTAATAGGTTTGACGGTAAAGCACGTTACGATCAGCATCTAATGCAGTAATGGTCATACCGTTTTCATGCAATGATAAAAAGGAATTATGGAATACCATATTGGCATCCCAATCGAAATTAACCGTTTTTTTGCCCTGTGCAATCGACAGTTTTTTAGTTTGTTTAACCTGTTCGATAAAGGTTGGGATTAAATCAATATCCACATCATGCGGTAGATAACCGGCTAATCCCATGATGATCGCAATATCTGTATTATGACCATGTCCCGTCATGGAGAGAGAGCCATATACATCAACGTGCAAGGTTGCAACGGCATCAAATTTACCTTGCTCGATTAAATCGTCAATAAACTGCTTGCCTGCTTTCATCGGGCCGACAGTATGGGAGCTAGATGGCCCAACTCCCACTTTAAACATATCAAATACACTAATCATATTATTTTAAATCCTAAGCTAAACTAAAAAGCCGCTTATAATAATCCATATACGACCGCGGAGATAGCAATTAATCCCATAACTGTAACAAATACATTGCTAAAACGACCTTGATAGCGTTTCATTGCTGGAACATTGCGAATCGCATACATAGGCATAATGAAAAGGATCATCGCAATAATTGGGCCGCCAAGGGATTCAATCAAACCTAAAATACTTGGGTTAATAATCGCTACGCCCCATAAAGTCAGTAAGAAGAAAACTGCAGTACCGTAATTTAATTTTTTACGATTCACACTTTCACCTTTCATTTTGAGGTATAAGCCTTCTAAACCTTCACGTGCGCCTAAATAATGGCCAAAGAATGAGCTTGTAATCGCGAAGAAAGCCACTAATGGTGCGAAATAAGAAATATATGGGTTATCAAATTTGTTAGCAAGATAAGACAAGATACTAATATTTTGTGCTTTTGCTTCTAATAACTCTGCTGGTGTTAAGGTTAATACACAGCTAAATACAAAGAACATCACGAAGAACAGTAATACGGTTGAAGTGCCTTTTTCTGTACGACCGATGTGATATTCCGTTGTATTAAAATCTTTATATTCACGTTGTTGAGAAAGCGTGAAAGACGAAATTGCCGGAGAATGGTTAAAAGAGAAAACCAATACTGGGATTGTTAACCACAATGTTGTGATGAAGCCACCAGCTGTAGGAAGTTCATAAAGCATTGAAGCATTCCATTGCGGAATGAGATAAATTGATAACGCAAAGAGAATCAACACCAATGGATAAACGAGTAATTCGGTGATTTTCAACATCACTTTTTCACTGAACAACATTACAGAAATCAATATCGCAATTAATACAAAAGAAAGAATCACACGGTTTGGTGAAGCCATGCCTAATTGGTTGACGATAAAAGAATCAACCGTATTGGTGATCCCGTTTCCATAAATCAACAAAATTGGGAAGATCGCAAAGAAATATAATAAGGTAATTAATTTCCCAGCGGTCGGGCCGAAATGTTCTTCAACTACTTCGGTAATATCACTGCCTGGCTTAGAAGAAGACAAGACGAAATAAGCCAAGCCACGATGTGCAAAATATGTCATCGGTCCGACTAAAATCGCCATCACAACCAAAGGCCAAAAACCGCCCATCCCTGCATTAATTGGTAAAAATAATACCCCTGCGCCCACCGCAGTTCCAAATAAGTTTAATACCCAAGCTGTATCAAATTTATTCCATTTTTTATTGGTTGTTGCACTCATATATGCTCCTCTAAAATTAATTATAAAATCTTTTATTTAGTGCCCTTGCACCTAAATTAGTGGAGACATTATGATGAGGACCCAAATTGAGTGCAAAGCGCAAAAGGAAAAAGTGTGATCTATCTAACAGTTTTATATAAGCTTTTTACATAAATATTTATCTAGATCAAAAAATCGTGGCACGCGTTATAATCATTTTTAGGTAAAAGCGAGTAAAGCACGCTATATAAATCTAGGCACATTCCACCGAAAATGAAATCACTTCTTTAATACTTTCAGCACCTAATGCAATCATAATTAGACGATCGACACCTAAAGCCACGCCTGATGTATTCGGAATGCCTGCTTGTAATGCCGCCAGTAAACGATGATCAATTTCACGTTGTGGCAAACCTGCTTTTTCGCGTAGGCGGTTGTCTTGCTCAAAGCGGTGTTGCTGTTCACGCGCATCGGTGAGCTCATGGAAACCGTTGGCTAACTCTAAGCCTTTATAGTAGAACTCAAAACGTTCTGCCACTCGGCTATCTTCAGGGCTAAGTTGTGCAAGTGCGGCTTGGGAAGAAGGGAAATGATAAACGGCAACAGGTATCTCTTGCCCAATTTTAGGCTCCACTACTTCACTGAATAGAAATTGTAATAAAGTATCCCGATCTTCATCTTCATCTGCCATAAAGTTGTGTTTACGTGCTACTTCCACCAATTCTTGACGAGTCGCAGACAATGGATCTAATCCTACATATTCTTGGAAGACGAACTGATAACTTAAGGTTTCTGCCGGTTTACAATCGAGGATCTGTTGCAGCAAATCATCCACTTCATTTATCAGACGATACATATCAAAGTGCGGTCGATACCATTCAAGCATGGTGAATTCGGGATTATGGCGATTGCCTGCTTCTTCATTACGAAACACTTTACCAATTTGAAAGATCGGTCCACTGCCCGCCGCCAGTAAACGCTTCATGTGATATTCCGGACTGGTAGAAAGCCAGAGTGTTTTTGAGAGTTCATCAAAAGGGGCAACAAATTCGGTATTAAAGGTGGAAAGGTGAAGATCCGTTACGCCAAATTCACTTAAAACGGGCGTTTCCACTTCTAATAATCCACGTTCAGTAAAAAACTGGCGGATATCCGCAATGATTTTGGCACGCGCCAATAAATTTTTAATTGAGGCGGAAGGTTGCCATTCTGTTTTTTTATCGCTAAGTGCGGTCATTTTTTTCTCCGTTTTTCACGTCTAAAATGAATTAGGCTATTGTAAACAAGAGTGATTTTTAACTCAATAATCCGACTAAATCATTCATAAACGCAAACGGTTATCATCTAAGAAATATAAAAAAACTAACTTTTTTGAGTTAGATCACACTTTTAGTATTTTGTCCGTTTATTCCAGAAAAAAAGTTACTAATTTGTAAACAAAAATGGCAGAATGACAACATGCCTCTATTAATTTAGGGCGTTTTATTTTTTTACTTTCTATATGATTGGAGGATATCGTGCAAACGGTTAATGTCGATATTGCTATTGTTGGCGCTGGTGGCGGCGGTTTACGTGCGGCAATTGCAGCAGCAGAAGCAAACCCTAACTTAAAGATCGCATTAGTTTCTAAGGTTTATCCTATGCGTAGCCATACGGTTGCAGCAGAAGGTGGTGCGGCCGCAGTAATTAAAGAGGAAGATTCCTACGATAAACACTTCCACGATACCGTTGCCGGTGGTGACTGGTTATGTGAACAAGATGTGGTGGAATACTTCGTTGAACATTCTCCAGTGGAAATGACTCAACTTGAACGTTGGGGTTGCCCTTGGAGCCGTAAAGCAGATGGCGATGTGAACGTTCGTCGTTTCGGTGGGATGAAAATCGAGCGTACTTGGTTCGCGGCAGACAAAACCGGTTTCCACTTATTGCATACTCTTTTCCAAACATCCATTCAATATCCACAAATTCAACGCTTTGACGAGCACTTCGTTTTAGACATCTTAGTTGATGATGGCCATGCTCGCGGTATGGTTGCGATGAATATGATGGAAGGTTCACTTGTTCAAATCAACGCAAATGCGGTTGTAATTGCAACTGGTGGTGGTTGTCGTGCATTTAAATTCAACACCAACGGCGGTATCGTAACTGGTGATGGTTTATCAATGGCATATCGTCACGGTGTTCCTCTTCGTGATATGGAATTCGTCCAATACCATCCAACTGGTTTACCAAATACTGGTATCTTAATGACTGAAGGTTGTCGTGGTGAAGGCGGTATCTTAGTGAATAAAAACGGCTACCGTTATTTACAAGATTATGGTCTAGGCCCTGAAACCCCAATCGGTAAACCTGAAAACAAATATATGGAACTTGGTCCTCGTGATAAAGTTTCACAAGCATTCTGGCAAGAATGGAAAAAAGGCAACACCTTAAAAACAGCAAAAGGTGTTGATGTGGTTCACCTTGACTTACGTCACTTAGGTGAAAAATATTTACATGAACGTCTTCCATTCATTTGTGAATTAGCAAGTGCTTATGAAGGTGTAAACCCAGTTAATGAACCAATTCCAGTTCGCCCGGTTGTTCACTACACCATGGGTGGTATCGAAGTGGATTTCAACAGCGAAACTCGCATTAAAGGTTTATTTGCTGTGGGTGAATGTGCGTCTTCCGGCTTACATGGTGCAAACCGTTTAGGTTCTAACTCGCTTGCAGAATTAGTGGTTTTAGGCCGTGTTGCAGGTGAATATGCAGCACAACGTGCAGCAGAAGCACAACCTGCAAACCGTGCAGCAGTTGATGCACAAGCTCAAGATGTTGTGGCTCGCCTTGAAGCACTTTATAACCAAGAAGGTAATGAGTCTTGGTCTGAAATCCGTGACGAAATGGGTACTGTGATGGAAGAAGGTTGTGGTATCTACCGTGACCAAGAAAGCATGCAAAAAGCAGTAGATAAAATTGCTGAGCTTAAAGAACGTTATAAACGTATTCGTGTTGCAGACCGTTCAAGCGTATTCAATACCGATGTGCTTTACACTGTAGAATTAGGTTACATCCTTGATGTGGCACAATCTATTGCCAACTCTGCAATTGAACGTAAAGAGTCTCGTGGTGCACACCAACGCTTAGACTACACTGAACGTGATGATGTGAATTATTTAAAACACACCCTTGCTTACTACAATGGCGATGATGCACCGCGTATTGAATACAGTCCGGTGAAAATCACTAAATCTCAACCAGCAAAACGTGTTTATGGTGCTGAAGCAGAAGCGGCAGAAGCGGCTGCGAAAGCTAAGGAGCAAGCAAATGGCTAATTCACCAGTAATGACTGTAGAAGTATTACGCTACAACCCAGAAAATGATCAAGAGCCACATTTAAGCTCTTATCAAGTACCTTATGATAACCAAACCTCTCTTTTAGATGCGTTAGGTTACATTAAAGATAAACTTGAACCGTCTCTTTCTTATCGTTGGTCTTGCCGTATGGCGATCTGCGGTTCTTGTGGGATGATGGTCAATAACAAACCAAAATTGGCTTGTAAAACGTTCTTACGTGATTACAGCGGCCATATGCGTATTGAACCATTAGCAAACTTCCCTATTGAACGCGACTTAGTGGTTGATTTAAGCCACTTTATCGAAAGTTTAGAGGCAATTAAACCTTATATTATTGGCAACGAAGCGCCAGCATTAGATGGTAAACCACATCCATCGAAAGAATTGCAAGTAAGCCGTACTAAACAAACCCCAGCACAGCTTGAAAAATATCGTCAATTCTCAATGTGTATCAACTGTGGTTTATGCTATGCGGCTTGTCCACAATTTGGTTTAAACCCTGAATTCTTAGGCCCTGCAGCGATTACAATGGCACACCGTTACAACCTTGATAACCGTGACCATGGTAAAGCACAACGTATGCCATTATTAAATGGTAAAAACGGTGTTTGGAGCTGTACTTTCGTTGGTTATTGTTCTGAAGTGTGTCCAAAACACGTGGATCCAGCTTCTGCAATCAACCAAGGCAAAGTGGAAAGTGCCAAAGATTATGTTATCTCAATGCTAAAACCAAAAGGCTAAGGGGAAGAATATGTCAGTAACAATAAGTAAACGCAAAAAATATGTTCGCCCAATGACGGCTACTTGGTGGCAAAAATTGGATTTCTACAAAGCATATATGGTGCGCGAAGCAACCTCTATCTTTGCTGTATGGTTCTGCATTGTATTGCTTTATGGTGTACTTTGCCTTGCAAGCAACCCTGTTCCAGGTCTAGGCATTATTGATTTCATTGGCTTCTTAAGAAATCCAATTGTGGTGCTCTTAAATATCATCACATTAATTGCGACTTTATATCACACTGCAACTTATTTCGTGATGACACCAAAAGTGATGAACATCATTGTTAAAAATGAGCGTTTACCACATCACGTGTTAAGAAATGCACTTTGGGCAGTTACAGCTGTGATTAGTGTTATCGCATTAATTTTAGTTTATATGTAGGGAGAGAAAAATGGTCGAACAAAATCCAAAACGCTCTGGTGAACCACCAGTATGGTTGATGTTTGGTGCTGGCGGGACTGTCAGTGCGATTTTCTTCCCTGTGGTAATCTTAATCCTTGGTTTATTGTTACCATTTGGATTAATTGATCCACATAACCTAATTACATTCGCTTATTCTTGGATCGGAAAATTAGTTATCTTAGTTTTAACAATTTTCCCAATGTGGTGTGGTTTACACCGTATCCATCATGCAATGCACGATCTTAAAATCTACGTGCCAGCAGGCGGATTTATCTTTTACGGTCTAGCAACCATTTACACTGTTTGGGTGTTATTTGCCGTATTAGGTTTGTAATTTAAAAGTACTAAAGTGATGAGTAAAAGTGCGGTCAAAAATAACCGCACTTTTTTATTCTCAAAGAATCACTAAAATATTTTCTTAATCCAGAAAAATAAAAAACCCGACATTACGTCGGGTTTTCTTTTATCAAAAACTTTGATAATTATTCTGCAACAACGATAACATCTAATGTTGCAAATACTTCGCCGTGAAGTTGGAAACGAACATCGTGATCACCAAGAGTACGGATTGGACCGTTTGGTAAACGAACTTCGCTTTTCGCAATTTCAACGCCTGCTGCAGTTACTGCTTCTGCTACATCACGAGTGGTGATTGCGCCGAATAAACGACCTTCATCACCTGCTTTAGATGCGATAGTGACAGAACCTAATGCAGTCACTTGTGCTGCGCGAGCTTGAGCTGCTGCAAGACTTGCTGCTGCCGCTGCTTCTAACTCTGCACGACGTGCTTCAAAGTGTTCAATGTTAGCTTTAGTTGCCATAACTGCTTTACCTTGTGGGATTAAGAAGTTACGAGCGAAACCAGATTTAACATTAACTTGATCACCTACGTTACCTAGGTGAACGATTTTATCTAAAAGAATTACTTGCATTTCCTAACTCCTTCTTAATTGTGATGAGAATCAGAGTAAGGTAATAACGCTAAATAACGAGCGCGTTTGATTGCGCGTGCTAATTGGCGTTGGTACTTCGCACGAGTACCGGTAATGCGGCTTGGTACAATTTTGCCGCTTTCAGAAATGTAGTTCTTTAATGTAGCGATATCTTTGTAATCGATTTCAACAACATTTTCCGCTGTGAAACGGCAGAACTTACGACGACGGAAATAACGTGCCATTTGGCTGTCTCCTAATCTATAAATTCGATTTGCTCGGCATGCAATACTAACTGCGTTAAACCATTTGAGGTTTTATGTGAAGTAATAAACCCCACCACAAGAAGTTTACTGCCGACCGTAATGCTTTGAGTTTTTTCTATTAACTGATTGCCACTGACTTGAACTGGCATCTTTAACCACGCTTGGCGTGATAAACCACTTTCGACTTGCTCGGAACGATGTTCCAGCCAAAATTGGCAATGCGCAATCCCGTTAGGGCTTTTGCTTCGCTTGGGTAATTGACACACTGTGCCGATTAACGAGAAGCGATTATCAAGTTTTGAATTACTCTTCAGCATCCTCAAAATCGTTGTTTTCAACTTCAGCTAAAGGTTTACGTTCTTCTTTAGCCGCTTTCATTGGGGACGCTTCGGTTACGGCGTGCTTAGTATGGATAACAAGACTGCGTAATACAGCATCGTTATAACGGAAAGTCGTTTCTAGCTCGTCGATGACTTGTTGAGGCGCTTCTACATTCATAAGCACATAGTGTGCTTTGTGTAATTTGTTAATTGGGTACGCTAATTGACGACGACCCCAATCTTCTAGGCGATGAACTTGACCACCAGCTTCTTTAACAGAACCTGTGTAACGTTCGATCATACCTGGTACTTGCTCGCTTTGGTCCGGATGAACCATAAACACGATTTCGTAGTGACGCATTACTGCTCCTTACGGGTTAATCAGCCTTTGACGTAGATTAGCCACCAATCTGCAAAGGCAAGGAACGAAAAAATGAACGTGGCTAAGGGCGCTGATTATACAGATTTTTTTCCAGACTTCAAATAATTTGTACGCTTTTCAAACAAAAAAGCCGATATCAACATATCGGCTTTTCTTTTCATTTCTAAATTAACGGCTACGGAAAATGATACGACCTTTGCTCAAGTCATAAGGTGTCATTTCTACAGTTACTTTATCGCCCGTTAAGATACGAATATAGTTTTTACGCATTTTGCCAGAAATATGTGCAGTCACCACGTGGCCATTTTCTAACTCAACGCGGAACATGGTATTTGGTAAGGTTTCCAAAATTGTGCCTTGCATTTCAATGCAATCTTCTTTTGCCATTTTATCCTCTAAAATAATGATTTTTTTGACCGCACTTTTTGCGGTTATAAATGAAAAACGGGCGAATTATAGCCGTTTTTAATGTTAGACGAAAGATTAAAATGGTATTTTGTTGAAATCCCCATTATTTTTTCAATAATTCGATTATAATATTTCAAAAAGTAGATCTGGTAGAAATTTAATTTAGCATTCGAAACCAGTAAGATCTAAGCCTTATATGACATCCACTTTCCAAGAGGACTGTTCTATCGAAAAAGGCTAAAGCAAACTTTACTTAGATTTTCGTCAATTTGTATGTAAACCAATGACTTCAACCCAAGGGTTATTTATGGCTATACCTAAAATAATTGTAATTAGTTT